>CAYLNA010000174.1:0-4481 GCA_964384665.1 uncultured Desulfovibrionaceae bacterium
ATTACCTCTAAGGTGGCGCATGCTGATACTCTCCCGGCGTCCCGGGGAAAGCCTTTATCTGGGTGACGACATCAAGATTACCGTCTTGAGCGTCAAGGGGCAGCAGATCAAGCTGGGGCTGGACGTGCCCGAGCACCTGCCCGTGTACCGCGAGGAGATCTATCTCAAGGTGCAGGCTCAGAATGCTTCGGCCCTGGAACTCGACAACAACGATCTGATGGCGGCGGCGATATTATGGACAAGCAAAGACACACAATGAACACCCGAATCGGCCCCTTGACCGTCGAGCCGGGCAAGACCATCCGTTTCCCGCGCGGGTTGATCGGTTTCGAGGACCTGCGCGAGTTCGCCTTGGTGGATTTCAAGCCGGGCACGCCCTTTCGGTTCCTGCAAAGCCTGGAAAATCCGAACATGGGCATGTTGCTGGCGGACCCGTTCTCTTTTCTGCCGAGCTACGAGGTCCGGCTGGGCGCGGCCGAGGAACGCATCCTCAAGGTCCATTCCATCCGCGATCTGGTCATCCTGGTCAGCGTGACCGTGCCCAAGGGCGATCCCGGGGGAACCACCCTCAATCTGACCGGCCCCATCTGCGTCAACGCGCAGGAGCGTCTGGGGCTGCAGGCCCCGCAGGTGGACCTGTCCTTTCCAGCCCGCGTCCTGCTGCGGGAGTTGGGAGCCCAGGAAAAATGCACGGCCAATTCATGAAAAAAAGCCCGACAGGGCGGACCTGTCGGGCTTCTCGCCTGCTGAGCGGGCGGATTCTAGCCCCAGACGTCCAGCTCTTGTCGGACCAGCTTGGACGCGACGTCCTGGCTGTCCACCTTGTAGGTTCCGGCGGAGAGCCGGGCCTTGACCTCGGCCACCTTGTCCGGGCGGACGCCCTCGCTGTCCTGGGCGGTCTTGAACATGCCCGCCTTGATGCGGCCCTCGTCCGAGATGGAGATGCGGTCCGCGCCCGAGTCCCTCGACGTCGTGGTCTTGGGCGCGTCCTGGCGCTGCGGTTCCAGCTGCTCCAGACGCTTGGCCTCGTATCCGGCGATGGGGGTCTGAATGGTGTTGATGGTCATGATCCGCTCCCGCCGAAGGTGTTCTTCGGCCCGTTTAGCCCGAGGGAGTTCGGGTCGCGCATGCCGGTTTAGAGCATGGTTTCGTTTACTTTGTTCAGCGCCACTTCCCACAGACGCTGCATGAAAGCATCCTTCTCTCCGTTGGTCAATTCGGTGACGCCCTGCGGAGTGTTCCGTAAAATCTGCAGCCCGTCGCCACTGGCGGGATATTGGAAGACCACGCCGCCTCCCAGTTCCCGCGCGAGCTGGTCCTTGATTTCGATGACGACGGGATTTGCACTATCCGAGCCAATGAGGTTGTCCACGATTTCACGGGTCACCTTTTCCACCATCTGCTTCCGCTTGGCTTCCTTGGAAATGGAAACGGAATCTTCCTCTCCGGCGCGCGCCATGTACTTCTGGAACCTGGCGATGCGTCTGCCGGTGTCGAGGTGCTGGTCATAGGTGCGCAGCACGTTCTTGACGAGAAAGGGATTGATGGTCACGGGAGTCTCCTCTTACTGCTCCTTATCGGTCGCCTCGTGAGATTCTTTAGGTAAATTTACGCGTGCTGGAGAAAAAGAAGTCCCACGATTTCAGGTGAGTGTCTCGGGGCGTTCGGCGCTGGTCGACAATGTCGACCGCGCCGAGGACGCGGTGGCATCGCGCCTTGAATCCCCATGGCCTTTTGCTTACACTGCCAAAATGGGCTCTCTTATCGCAAAAATCGTCATCACCTACACGACCGGCAACACGCTGGCCCGCGACATGGCCGCGCAGATCCAGGCTTGGCTGGTAACCGAGGGGCGGGAAGCCCGCATCGTCGAATCCACCAAGGACACGGTCCACTGCACCAGCACCTGGGACGGGGTGGACATGATCCTGACCCTGGGCGGGGACGGGACCATGCTCGGCATCGCGCGGGCCGTGCAGGATCTGGGTATTCCCATCCTGGGCCTGAATCTGGGCAAGGTCGGATTCTTGACGGAGATCTCGCCGGCGGACTGGCGCGCCTCCCTGACCGAGATCCTGCGCGGCGAATTCGTTCTGTCCACGCGTTTGGTCATCTGTTTCAGCGTGCTGCGCAAGGGCCAGGAGCACTACCGGGGCTACGCGGTCAACGACCTGGTCATCAGCTGCGGCAGCCTGGCGCGCATGATCCGTCTGGACATGTGGTACGGCAACGACCACCTGGGCACGGTCCGGGCCGACGGCATGATCGTGGCCACGCCCACGGGGTCCTCGGGCTATTCCATTTCGGCCGGAGGCCCGCTCATCTACCCGGAGCTGGACGTTTTCGCCCTGACGCCCATTTGTCCCTTTTTGCACGCCTTCCGGCCCATGGTCCTGCCCTTCGAGCACGACCTGCGCATCCTCGTGCGCGAGGCCGTGTCCGAGGTCTACCTGACCCAGGACGGCCAGACCGGCGTGGTCCTGGCTCCCGGCGACAACGTCTTCGTCTCCAAGGCCCAGAAGCGCCTGCAACTGATCCGTCCCCCCCATTCTCATTACGCGCACAAACTCAAATCCAAGGGATTCATCCGGGAGAGCTGATGGCCAAATTGCCTAATTTTTCCTCGGTCCGGGAGTTGCGGTATGGCCAGGACCCGTATCTGGACGCCTGGCTGTTGCACTTCATGACCGAGAACAACATCGAACCCAACGTCAATCCGGCGGAGAACGCGCAGCAGGAGCAGCTGCGTTTCATGCTCGACCTGGACGACGAGCAGGTTTTCGTACCCTGCTCGGACGCGATGTTCGAAAACCTGCTCCAGTCCCGTCTTTCGTCCACGCTGAAGCTCGAATACCGCGAAAAATGGCGACTTCTGGTCCACCTGGTGCGCATCAACATCACGGACCGCTATACCCGGCGCAAGATCTACGCCCTGTCCAGGCACAAGGTGAGGCAGGTGCTGCACGCGCCGTTTCTGATTCCGTCCCGCCTGCTCAAGCAGCTCCTGACCATCTTCATGGCCATGAGCGGCGTGCATGACCCGCAGCGCGAGGAAAAGCGGCTTTACAACCGGCGCGCCTTGGACTTCATGAACAGCCCGGCCATGAACCGTTGTCTGTATTCCTGTCCGGACACGACCCTGGGCTGCACGTCCATCGAGCATTTGCGCTGGCGGCTCGATCTGCTGGAATTATCCCGGCTGTGTCGCCTGTCCTTGTCCGCGAGCATTTGGGAGGCCCCGGCCCTGGTCCGGGAGGACCCGACCTTCATGGACCGGATCGGCGCGCCCTGGCCCGAGTTCACCGCCCTGTTGGATCGGATCATGGGGCCGGGCAGCGGCCAGAAGTCGCTCAAGATTCTTTTTCTGCCCGAGAGCAGCGGCGAGATCATTTTCGATCTGCGCTTCATCCGCGTCCTGCTGCGTCTGGGGCACAAGGTCATCCTGGCCTTCAAGGAAGGATTCTCCCTGGACAATCCCGTTTTTTGGGACGCGGAGCATGACACGGCCTTGAACGCTGTCCTGGGCGAGGCCCTGTTCGTGGAAAACAGCCGCATGTCCAAGAACGAGTTGCTCCGCGCCCAGCGCGAGAATCAGCTGCTGGTCATTTCCGATGGGACCCGCGAGCGGCTCAATCTGTGGCGGACCAGTGTGACCTTCGCCCGGTCCTGGAAAGAGGCGGACTTGGTCATCGCCAAGGGTGTCGCCAATTATCGGCGGCTGATCGGGAACTCCCATCTCTTCACCCGCGATATTCTCTGTCTCTATCGCGACGCCGAGGACCGGGACCAGCTCTGCTTCAAGGAAAAATCACCGCGCATCAACAAGATAACGGAAAGCCAGATCGTGGGCCACGCCGATGCCATCATCGCCCGCATGCGCAACGCCCAGGCCGCTGGCAAGCAGGTCATGTTCTACAGCGCCATCATCGGCAGCATTCCCGGGCAGACCAAGATGGCGTTGCAGGTCGTCAACACCTTTGTCGAGCATTTACGGTCCAAGCACGCCAACCTGCTCGTCATCAATCCGGCCGAGCATTTCGTGGAAGGCATGGATGGCGATGATCTGATGTACATGTGGGAGCGGGTCCAGCGCAGCGGGTTCATCAATGTCTGGCGTTTCCAAAGTGTCGGCGACATCGAGACCAGCTTTGAACTCATGGGCGAGGCTCTTCCGGCCGAATGGCACGGCAAGGACGCGACCTTTTCCACGGGCTGCACCAAGGAAATGAACATCGCCCTGGACATGCAGAAAACCCATCCGGAAATGCAGATCATCGGACCCGATCCCAAGCGCTTTTTCCGGCGCATGGAATACGGGGTGGGCAAGTATTTCGACGCCCGCATTCCGGACAAGGGGCGGGGCTTGTGAGGCCCTGGCTGGCGCTGGTGGTCCTGCTGTGCCTAGCCGCCTGCGCCGGGCCGGGTAAGACGCCGACCTTGGTCGAGACCCGGCCCGGCCGCGCCCTGGTCGCGGATCTGGG
>CAYLNA010000175.1:0-4478 GCA_964384665.1 uncultured Desulfovibrionaceae bacterium
CCGGCGTTGGAGGTCATGAGCAGGATGACGTTGCGGAAATCCGACTTGCGGCCGTTGTTGTCGGTCAAGGTGGCGTGGTCCATGACCTGGAGCAGGATGGAGAACATGTCCATATGGGCCTTCTCGATCTCGTCCAAAAGGAGCACGCAGTGCGGAGTCTTGCGAATGGCGTCGGTCAGGAGGCCGCCCTGCTCGAAGCCGACATAGCCGGGAGGCGCGCCGATGAGCCGGGCCACGGCGTGCTTTTCCATGTACTCGCTCATGTCGAAGCGGACAAAGGCCACGCCCAGGCAGGCCGCCAGTTGCTTGGCCAGCTCGGTCTTGCCCACGCCGGTGGGGCCGGTCAGCAGAAACGAGCCCACCGGCCGTTCGGCATTGCCCAGGCCGGCGCGGGAACGCTTGATGGCCTTGGCCAGAATCTCCACGGCCTCCTTCTGGCCGAAAACCTGCCCGCCCAGATCCTCCTCCAGCCGGGCCAGGCGGTCCCGATCCGAGGAGCTGACGCGGGACGACGGGATGCGGGCCATGCGCGCCACCACTTCCTCGATGTCTTTGCGGGTGATGGACTTGCGCCGGTTCTTTTCCCCGGACAGGACGAAGATGGCCCCGGCCTCGTCGATGACGTCGATGGCCTTGTCCGGCAGGCAGCGGTCGTTCAAGTGCCGAGCCGACAGCTCCACGGCGGCGGAAATGGCCGAGGGCTGGTATTTCACGCCATGAAAAGCCTCGTAATGGGGCTTGAGGCCCATCAGGATCTTCTCGCTCTCGGCCAGCGTGGGCTCGACGATGTCGATCTTCTGAAAGCGCCGCGACAGGGCGCGGTCCTTCTCGAAATGGTTCTTGTATTCCTCGTAGGTCGTGGAGCCGATACAGCGCAACTCGCCCGAGGCCAGGACGGGCTTCAGGATGTTCGAGGCGTCCATGGACCCGCCGCTGGTCGAGCCCGCGCCGACAATGGTGTGGATCTCGTCGATGCTCAGGATGGAGCCGGGAATGGCCTTGAGTTCGGTGATGATGCCCTTGAGCCGGGCCTCGAAATCGCCCCGGTATTTGGTCCCGGCCAAAAGACTGCCCATGTCCAGGGCGAAGATACGGGTCTTGGCGAACTGCTCCGGGACCTCGCCGCGCGCGATCCGCAGGGCCAGGCCCTCGGCCATGGCCGTCTTGCCCACGCCGGGGTCGCCGACAAAGACCGGATTGTTCTTCTTGCGCCGGGCCAGAACCTGCAGGGTGCGCTTGAGTTCTTCCTCGCGGCCGACCAGGGGATCGATCTTGCCCGACTCGGCCCTGGCCACCAGATCGACGGTGTATTTTTCCAGCACGCCGCTCTTGCCCCCGTCCTTGGTCTCGGTCTCCTCGGCGCCCCCGCCCTCGGGCAGCTGGTGCGAGATGTATTCGAGCACGCTCAGTCGGGTCAGGCCCTGGGCCTTCAGATAATAGACGGCGAAGGCGTCTTCCTCCTCCAGCATGGCGGCCAGGAAATCCCCGGCCTCGACCTTGGACTTGCCGGCGGACTGGATGTGCAGAATGGCCCGCTGCATGGCCCGCTGCACGCTGACCGTCTGCACGATCTCGTGCTCCGGCCGGGGGCTGACTTCGAGATGGTCCATGAAGAACTGCACCAGCTGCTTGCGCAAACGGTCCAGATCGATGCCGCAGCCCTGCAGGATGGCCTGCCCGTGGGGGTCCAGGGTATAGCTGTAGAGCAGATGCTCCAGGGTCAGGAATTCGTGTTGCCTCAGCTTCACTTCCCGCACCGCGTTACCAATGATTCGTTCCAGATCCTTGCTCAGCATTTACACCTCTTCCATGGAACAGCGCAGGGGAAAGGACCGCTTGCGAGCCATCTGACGCACCAACTGCACCTTGGTCTCGGCTACCTCAGCGGTATAGATTCCGCACAGGCCGACGCCTTTCTCGTGCACGCTCATCATCACGCCAAAGGCTTCATCCTCGGTCTTGTTGAAGACCGTCATCAGCACCTCGACCACGAAATCCATGGTCGTGTAATCGTCATTGTGCAGCAGCACCTTGAATTGCCGGGGCTCCCGCAGTTCGTCCTCAACGGCGACATCCGGGTTCAGCCCCGGATCCATGAACGGCTCGCTCATTCCGCGTCCCTCTCCTGTCCCCGGGATCTACTCATCGTCGCCGTATTCCTTGATCCAGGCCTGCAGAATTTCCACCACCTGCTTGGCCTGCTTGACCGAGGAAATGTTGAACTTGGACTGGGGCGAAAAACGGCCGTTCCGTTTCTGGTAGCGGCCGACCCGAAACTTGACCGGGCCGAATTCCTCCGAGCCCCGCGCCACTTCCTGGTAGGCGAACATCAGCGTGGTCCAGGAACCGCGAGACAGAACCTCTTTCTTCAGTTCCTTGACTTTCTGGACCCCGTCTTCGTCGGTCCAGTCTATGGAAATATCGTCAATGGTTTCAGCCATGAATGCTCCTCGTATAAAAAATCGTCCAGCCCGGAAACATCCACGGTCGCGTCCACGCGACCCATTTCCAGGGCGGCACGCAGTATTAATGCCCATCCACGCAAAAGCAAGCATGAACCGGCGAAGCCTCCGCGCGCCCCGATTCGCGGGCCAAAAGCCCGGACGCGACGCCAGACATGCTCAGGACCCAAGACTTGCAGGCGCTCCACTCTCAAAGCATTTTTCCACTACCCCTTCCGGTCGAAATGGATTACCCAAGGCCCCATCTTTCGACCCGCATAACTTTTCGCCAACGCATTCATGCATAAGGAGCGCTTCATGTCCCTGAAAGTCGTTGTCATTGGCGGCGTGGCCCTGGGCCCCAAGGCCGCTTGCCGGATTAAACGCGTCAACCCGGACGCGGACGTGACCCTGGTCGATGCCAGCAAACTCATTTCCTACGGCGGATGCGGCATTCCGTACTACGTGTCCGGCGACGTCAGCGAGCACACCCAGCTCCAGGAAACCAGCTTTCACATGGTCCGCGACGAAGAATTCTTCAAAACCTGCAAGGACTTCAAGGTCATGACAGAAACCCGGGCCCTGTCCATCGACCGCAAGGCCAAGACCGTGCTGGTGCGGGCCAAGGATGGAACCGAGACCGTCCTGCCCTACGACAAACTGGTCCTGGGCGCGGGCAGCACGCCCCGCGTCCTGCCCATTCCCGGCAAGGACCTCGCCAATGTCTTCACCGTGGCTACCTTGGACGAGGCCATCCGCATCAAGGAGCAAGTCGCGGCCGGCGGCGTGAATTCGGCGGTCATTGTCGGCGCGGGCTTCATCGGCCTGGAGATGGCCGAATCCTTTGCCGACATGTGGGGCATCGAGACCACCGTGGTCGAGGTCGCCGACCAGATCATGCCCGGCTTCCTGGGCCGGACCATGGCCACCATCGCCCAGAAGCACCTGGAGGAGCATGACGTGGTCGTCCGAACCTCGGAAATGGTCCAGGCCATCGAAGGCGAAGACGGCAAGGTCGCGCGGGTGATCACCACCAAGCGGAGCATCGACGCCGACTTGGTCATCCTGGCCGTGGGCGTCTTCCCCAACGATGAACTGGCCCGCAAGGCCGGCTTGCTCTGCTCCGAACGCGGCGGCGTCGTCGTGTCCAAGACCATGCAGACCTCGGACCTGGACATCTACGCCGGCGGAGACTGCGTGGTCATCGAGAATCTGGTCACTGGCAAACCCGGCTACTATCCCCTGGGCTCCATGGCCAACCGCCAGGGCCGGGTCATCGGCACCAATGTCGCCGGCGGCCGGGAAACCTTTGACGGCGCCGTGGGCACCTTTGTCATCAAACTCTTCGACTACGGCTTCGCCGGCACGGGCCTGACCCTGGCCGCAGCCCTGCGCGAGGGCTTCGACGCCTTCAGCACCCAGGTCATCATGTCCGACCATTCCCACTTCTACCCCAAGCGGGACATGGTCAGTCTGGAGATCGTGGTCGAGCGCCCCTCGGGCCGAGTGCTCGGACTCCAGGGCGCCTGCCAGAATGGCGACTCCCTCAAGGGCCGCGTCGACGCCATGGCCGCCATCCTCAAATACCGTCCGACCCTGCGCGACGTGTCCAACATGGAACTGGCCTACGCCCCACCCTTTGGCTCGGCCATGGACGTGCTCAACGCGGCGGCCAACGCGGCCGAGAACATCCTGGCCAACCGCTGCAACCCCATCCAGCCAGAGGATTTCGCCAAGCTCTGGGAAAACCGGGCCCAGGAAAACCTGCTGTGCATCGACACCCGCGAGTGGGGCAATGCCGAGCCCTTCGTGACCAAGCATCCGGATCACTGGAAAAACATCCCCCAGGGTCAGATCCGTGACCGCCTCGACGAAATCCCCAAGGACAAAAAAATCGTCCTGGTCTGCAACACCGGCGGCCGGTCCTACGAATCCCAGGTCATCCTGCGCCATGCCGGCCTCATGGAGCCGGTCAACCTGCAGGGCGGCATGGGCTTCATCAAGCAAACCGGCTTCGACCCGAGCCAGGACGACTAA
>CAYLNA010000176.1:0-4476 GCA_964384665.1 uncultured Desulfovibrionaceae bacterium
TGGAAAACCTGTCCATCGCGGCCACGGCCGCCGGCATGAGCTTCGGCAACGCCAGTCTCGGAGCCTGCCACGCCGTCGCCCATTCCCTGGGCGGCTTTTTCGACACACCCCACGGCATGGTCCACCCGGTTTTGCTGCCAGCGGTCATGCGCTACAACTGCCCGGCCTGCGTGGAAAAAATAGCCAACATTGGCGAGATCGTCATGGGCAAACGCCTGAGCACCACCGCGCAAACCGCCCAGGGCGGCATCATCCGCCTGGAGGAATTTTTCCAGGAACTGAACACGGCCTCCAGATTCCGCGACATCGTCGACGACGAGACCGCCTTCCCCCAGATCTGCGCCATGGCCATCAACGACGCCTGCCTGCTGACCAACCCCCGTCCGGCCACGGCCGAGGACCTGTTGGCCATTTGCCGCGAGGTTTGGTGATGGGCAAGACGACCCTCAGCGACATCATCGGGCCGGAGTACACCAAGCTCGGTTTTTTCCGCGAAGTGCAGGAAAAGATGGGCGAATTGCGGACCTACAACCAGGAGCTGGAAGAAAAGAAGCAGGAAATCCAAGATATCCTGAATGGCATCATGGATCTTTTGGCCGTGATTTCTCCGGACTATCGCATTGTCTACGTCAACAAGATCTTCCACGATTATTTCGAAATCGAGCGGCCCCAAGGGGAACTTTGCTACGAAGTCTTTCGGGGCCGGAACGAGCCCTGTCTGCTCTGCCCGCTGCGCACGGCCCTGGAAACAGGCAAGCCGGACCGGACCTTTTATGTCGACCCTCGCAGCGACATCAACATTCATTTCGAGATGGTCGCCTCGCCCATGTTCGACGACAGGGGGCGGGTGCGCACGGTCTTGGTGACCAAGCGGGACGTGACCCTGGAAAAGGAATATCAGGCCAAATACTATCAGGCCGAAAAAATGGCCACCATCGGCCTTTTGGCCGCCGGCGTGGCCCACGAGATCAACAACCCCCTGGCGGCCATCAGCGGATTTTCCGAGGCCCTGAAGCGCCGCATTCCCTACCTGGGCACCGTGCTCAACGCGGACGCGGACCGGGCCATCCTCGAAGATTTCATCGACTACACCACGACCATTGTCGAGGAATGCAACCGCTGCCGGGACATCGTCGGCAACCTGCTCTCCTTCAGCAGCCAGAAATCCAGCAAGTTCAACTCGCTGGACCTGAACACCCTGGTCACGGACACCCTCAAGATCCTCCACCACCAGATCAAGCTCCATCCGGGCATCAGCCTGTCGCAGGAGCTGCATCCCGAGCCGGTCATGGTCCAGGGTGCCCAGGGCGAACTGAAGCAGGTGCTCCTCAACCTGGTGCTGAACGCCATGGACGCCGTCAAGGACAATGGCGCCATCACCATCCGCACCGCCAGGGAAGCGAGCGGACACGCGACCCTCATCGTCGAGGACAACGGGCACGGCATCGATCCGGAAACCCTGGGCAAGCTCTTCATCCCCTTTTTCACGACCAAGACACATGGACACAGCATCGGCATCGGGCTGTCCATCTGTTACAACATCATCCAGCATCACGGTGGAGAAATCCACGTCTGCAGTGAACCGGGCAAGGGATCCATCTTTCGGGTCAAACTCCCGGCGACCCACACGCCAATCAGCAAGGATCATATATAATGAGCATTTTCAATTCGATAGAGATTCTCGTCGTGGACGACGAATCCAACATCCGCAAGCTTTTCGCCCGAGAGTTGGCCGCGCCCGGACGGACCATCCACACGGCGGGGACGGCCGCCGAGGCGTTCGAGCTGCTGCACAAGAACTACTACGACATCATCATCCTGGACATCCGTCTGCCCGACGCCAATGGTCTGGAATTGATGGTCCGCCTCCTGGAGACCGTGCCCAACGTGGCCATCATTCTCATCACCGGCTACGCCGATGTCGACAACGCCGTGGAGGCCATGAAGAACGGGGCCTATGACTACATCACCAAGCCCTTTTCCCTGGAGCGGATGGAGCAGGTCATCGAGAAGGCCTACCAGCGGGTCCGCCTGCAGCGCGAGAACGAACTGCTGCGCCACAACACGGATCACAAGCCCACTCCGAAATTCATCGGGCATTCCCGCTCCGTGCAGGATGTCCGCTTCCTGATCGAAAAGGCCGCGCCCACGGACGTGCCGGTGCTTTTGACGGGCGAGTCCGGCACGGGCAAGAACGTGGCCGCCGCCGCCCTGCACGCCAAGAGCAAGCGCGCGGACCAGCCGCTGATCATCAAGAATTGCGGCACCTTCGACAAGGAACTGCTCCGCAGCGAACTCTTTGGCTACTGCAAGGGGGCCTTCACCGGCGCGGACCGCAGCCACGACGGTCTGCTGTCCCTGGCGCACAAGGGCACCCTCTTTTTCGACGAAGTCGGCGAACTGTCCCTGGACCTCCAGGGCGCGCTCCTGCGCGTGCTGGAAACCCAGCATTTCCGGCGCGTCGGCGACAAGGAGGAGCGCTGCGTGGACGTGCGCTTCATCTTCGCCACCAACAAAAACCTCGCCAAGGAAGTGGAGGAAGGCCGCTTCCACGACGCCTTTTTCCACCGCATCAACGTCTTCACCATCGAGTTGCCGCCCCTGCGCGAACGCCGCGAGGACATCCCATCCCTGGTGGAATTCTTCCTGACCGCCCTAGCCAAGGATGGCCAGGAATACAAAATCTCGCCCCGGGCCATGCAGCAACTCATGGACAACCCCTGGCCGGGCAACGTGCGCGAGCTGAAAAACATCATCGAGCGCGGCATGATCCTGGCCGAGAACAACATCATCAACGTCAAGGCCCTGCCCTTTTGTCAGAAAAGCTGCCAGAACCCCCGCGACAAGAATTTTTCCACCCTGGAAGAGCTGGAGCGCTCGCACATCAGCATGATCATGCACGCGGTCCAGGGCAACAAATCCCGCGCGGCCCAACTCCTGGGCATCGGACGCAAGACCCTGTACCGCAAGCTGGAGGAATACCGCCTGTCCGAGAGCGGCGGGAACGAGCCCGGCCTGTTTGGCAAACAGCGCGCGAGTCATTCTGATACATAGCAATCCAACTCGCTGAATCCACAACAAAAAATGAAAAAAAACTCCCGGCGCTGAGTCCAGCGCCGGGAGTTTTTTTTTCAATCTGGGATGCCCGGAGCCTGGCGACGCGCTCACGCCGCCAGGAGCCCCGGAGACGGGTCAGACCTGTTTGCCGCAACATTTCTTGTATTTCTGACCGCTGCCGCAGGGGCAAAGGTCGTTGCGACCGACCTTGGGATCGGCTCGGCGCACGGTGTCGGGCTTGGCGTCCTCGGGCTCACCGCCGACATACTTCACCTCGTCCTGCTCCTCGTGCTTGAGTTCTTCCTCGTGAACCACTTCCAGGCGCAGGTGGGTCAGCGCCTTCATCGTGTTCTCGCGAATGCGGAAGAGCAGATTCTCGAACAGCTCGAAGCCCTCACGTTTGTATTCCTGCTTGGGATCGCGCTGGGCATAGCCGCGCAGACCGATGCCCTCCTTCAGATAATCCATTTGCAGGAGGTGCTCCTTCCAGTTGCGGTCCAAGGCGTCGAGGAGGAAAAAGCGCAACACTTCCTGATATTGGGCTCCGGCCGCGGCGCGGTGCTCATCCAGGATGGACAGGATAGCCGTCCGGGCCTGGTCCAACTCGACGAATTTTCCGGCCTCGACCACGCGCTCGAAGGCGAAAATCTCGTCCAGCTTGGCCCGGATCATGGTTTGAACCTCGTCCGCCGATTCGTTCCGCCCCTTCTTGGCGGTCAGAGGCTCGTAGACCTCGGCCAGCAGGTCGTCGATGAATTCCTCGACCGTGGCGTCCAGGTCCTCGGCGGTCATCAAATCGCGGCGCAGGGAATAGATGACCTCGCGCTGCTGATTCATGACGTTGTCGTATTCCAGAAGCTGCTTGCGGATCTCGAAATTGTGGCCCTCGACCCGCTTCTGGGCGTTCTCGATGGAGCGGGTGATGAGGCCGTTCTCGATGGTCTGCCCGTCCTCCAGGCCAAGTTTTTCCATGATTCCGGCGATGCGCTCGGAGCCGAAGAGGCGCATGAGGGTGTCGTCCAGGGCCAGGTAGAAGCGTGACGAACCCGGATCACCCTGGCGACCGGCGCGACCACGCAGCTGGTTGTCAATGCGCCGGCTCTCGTGACGCTCCGAGCCCAGGATGTGCAGACCGCCCAACTCGCGCACGCCCTCGCCCAAAACAATATCCGTGCCGCGACCGGCCATGTTGGTGGCGATGGTTACTCGCCCCTTCTGCCCGGCCTGGGCCACGATCTCGGCTTCCTTCTCGTGATATTTGGCGTTCAGAACCTCGTGCGGAACGCGCTTTTTCTTGAGCAGACTCGCAATGTACTCGGACTTCTCGATGGAGGTCGTGCCGACCAGGACCGGTTGCCCCTTGTCGTGGAGCTGACGGATCTCCTCGACGATGGCGTCGAATTTTTCCTTTTGGGTCTT
>CAYLNA010000177.1:0-4467 GCA_964384665.1 uncultured Desulfovibrionaceae bacterium
ACCAGGAACTCCGCGCCCGAGGAACTCTGCTGCATGCCGATCCGCTTGCCCACCAAGTCACGCGGAACGCGGATGTCGGGCGCGACGACCAAGCCCTCGGCCCCGTCGGAATGGTCCGTGACCAGGACGACGCCCAGATCCGGGAGGCCGGAGCGCAGGACTTCGTACAGTCCGCAACAGCAGCCGTCGATCTTGCCCGAGGCCAAGTCGATCAGGACGCGCGCATAGTCGTCGTAGAGAACGGGAACGACATTGACGCCATCGCGAGTGAATAAACCCCGGTCCTGGGCGATGGCCATGGGATACCAGCCCGGCCACCGATACCAGCCGATCCGCAGCGGGCGGTCCGCGACCGTGTCCTGGCCAAGGCAGCCTGCGGCAAGCCAAAAAAAGGCCACAAAAATCACTCCTGCCCATTTTCGCACTGCGCACCTTCCCGGCGTGTCGCGATTCCTTGGCGGGCGCGATCCAATCCATCCAAGCGGCGCTATCGCGCGCGTCCCGAAGGAACTATTGGGTGGTCCGACCCGTGGTCAACACCTTCCAATGCTCGGCCGGGATGGGCAGGCAATAGCACACGTCCGGCAGATCCGCGCACATCAAAAGCCGCCCGGAGCCTTCTTCCCAAAAAAGCTGATCCAAAAACAGGGCCAACGTGTTGTGCAGGGATAGGCCATCCAGATTCAGGCTGGGCAAGCGCCGCGCCATGACGGCCTTGGCCGCCTTGCTGACCATGAGGGCCCCGACCGGCGTCAGGGCCACGTCCTGCATGTCGATGGCGTGGAGAAGCCGTTCATCGCAACCGTGCCGCATTCTGACGGAATCAAAAGCTCTGCTGGCGTTCATGGCGTCCTCCCTGGGGGTTTCGAAACATTCGAAGCAATTTCCGCACCGCGAACAACGAACCCGAGACACGACCTTTTCAACCAGGGCAATCGGGACAGTTCTTGCCTTTTGGACCTGTCCTGCTAGTCTCATAGCACGCATCGCCAGATCAAGGGAACCATTGTTTTTCCGTCCACTGTCAGCAAATCAAGGATTCGGTCATGATCTCCGACACCGCCTTGTCCTGCCCTCTCGTCCCGCCGGCCGATCCAATCACCCTCGTCATTCTCGGCGGCGCCGGAGACTTGGCCATGCGCAAGATCTTCCCGGCCCTGGCCTCCCTCTGCCGCAATCAGTTGCTGCACGACGCGACCCGCATCCTCGCCATGGGCCGATCGACCCTGACCCAGGACCACTATCGGACCCAGGTTGGCCAAAAACTGGCCGACGTCGTCCCCGACGCCTGTCTGAAGAGCCTCATCCCCAGACTGGAGTACCTTCGTCTGAATCCGGACCAGCCCGAAACCGCCCTGGCCCTGGCCCGCGCCCTGGACGACGCGGACGGCCCCGGCGCCACGAATCGCCTGTTTTATCTGGCTGTTCCGCCAAGCGCCTATCTCCCGTTGGTCACCTGCCTGGGAGAAGCCGGGCTGGGCCAGGAGCGGCCCGGCGCTTCGACGCGGATCGTGGTCGAAAAACCCTTTGGCCGCGACCTGGACTCGGCCCGGGAGCTGGACCGCGTCCTGCACCGCTATTTTCACGAAGGCCAAATCTTCCGCATCGACCACTACATGGCCAAGGAAACCGTGCAGAATCTGCTCATGCTGCGGTTCGCCAACGCCCTGTTCGAGCCCATCTGGAACCGCCGCTACATCGACCACATCCGCATCACCGCCGCCGAGACCCTGGGCATCGGGCACCGGGCCGGATTCTACGATCAGGCCGGCGTGCTCCGGGACATGTTCCAGAACCACATGATGATGCTTCTGGCCCTGTGCGCCATGGAGCCGCCGGCGCGGTTCGAGGCGGAACAGGTCCGGGACGAGCGTTCCAAGGTCTTCCGGGCCCTGCGTCCCCTGGACCTGGAGCGTCTGGACGAACAGCTTATCCTTGGCCAGTACGGACCGGGCTTGGTCGACGGTCAACCCGCGCCCGGATACCTGCGGGAAACGGGCGTCGATCCGGCCTCGACCACTCCGACCTTCGCCTGGATGAAGGTATTCCTGGACAACTGGCGCTGGCAGGGCGTGCCCTTCCATATCTGCTCCGGCAAGCGCCTCGCCGCCAAGCGCACGGAAATCGTGATTCAGTTCAAGAGCGTGCCCGTGTCCATGTTTCAGGGCATGGGAGCCATCGCCCCCAACCGGCTCGTCCTGGGCATTTATCCGGAGGAAGTGGTCCGACTGGAAGTCCAGACCAAGGGCCTGGGCTCCCAGCTCTGCTTGCGACCGCAATTCATGGAATTCTCCTACGGCGGGGACTCGGCCCTGGGCCGCATCGACGACTACGCGAAGGTTCTGCTGGACTGCATCGTCGGGGATCAGACCCTATTTTGGCGGCAAGACGCGGTGGAATTGTGCTGGGGTTTTCTGACGCCCATCCTGGACCGGTGCGACTGCCCAAACCGCCACCTGACCCTGTACACCTACGCAGCGGGCGGACCTGGACCAAAGATCGACCAGCGGATCCGGCCATGACCCGCGTCTGGCTTGAATTCACGGATGCGGACAGCATGGGTCGGGCCGCGGCCAGCCATGTCGGCCGCATCGCCCGTCACGTGCTGGAGCGCGCGCCGCTGTTCCGTCTGGCCCTGTCCGGCGGCACGAGCCCACTGGGCATGTTCCGCCACTTGACCGCTTCGGCCATTTTTCCGCCCCGCCTCTGGGAGCGAACTCATGTCTTTTTCACCGACGAACGCCTCACGCCCCTGGATCACGCGGACTCCAACTTCGGCGCGGTAACGCGACATCTCCTAGGCCGCGTGCCCATACCGCCGACGAATATCCATCGCATGCCAGGCGAGTTGCCACCGGAGGAGGCGGTCAGGGCCTACGCGACTGACTTGGCCCAATCCTTTGCCACGGACGACGTCCCTGTTTTCGATCTGGTCATCCTGGGCATGGGCGCGGACGGACACACGGCGTCCCTTTTCCCCGGGGTCCAACACCATGCGCCGCTTCATCCGCTGGTCACGTCGACGCCCGCGCCGGACCTCCATCCGCGAATAGCGCGTCTGACCCTGACCCAGTCCGTGCTCAACGCGGCCGCGCAAATTCTTTTTCTGATCCTGGGCGCGGGCAAACATCCGGCCTTGCGGGCGATCCGGGCGGGAACGACCGATCTGCCCGCGGCCTTGGTCGACGCCCGCCGCCAAAGCTGGTACACATGTCCACCGCTTCCACCCCATGGACCAAACGCTCACCCTGACTGATTTCTGGAGGAAACATGGCTGGTTTTGAAGGAACGAAATGGGCCGCGCACCAGGCCCGCTACCTGCTTCGGGATAAATCCCTGACCATGGCGCCCATGGCCGACAAAATTCCGGCCGTGTCCCGCTCCGTGCATTACGGACTCTGCCTCGCCTTCGAGGGCATCCGCTATTTCATCTGTCCGGGGGAGAACGGCGGGCTGCTGATTCAGTTTCTGAACCTGGAACAAAACCTGCGCCGCTTCCGCCGCTCCATCGCCTTCAACCTGGGCGCGAGCCAGCAGGCCATGGTTCCAACCGAGGACGAACTCAAGGAGCTGATTTTGCGCTATTTCCGCAGCCCCGACATGGGCGATTTCGTCCAGCACATGGCCTTGACCGCCGGCCAGGGCTATCTGCGCCCCTTCACCGTGGACGAGGCCCAATCCATCGGCGTGACCTTCCCGGACAACCCGTCCATCCGCATGGTCACATGCAAATACGACCGCTACATGGGCGAACCCTTCAGCGGCGTGGTCGTGCCGCATCTGGTCCGAGCCGTGGCCGCCAACGGCACGGGCTGCCTGAAGCTCGGCGCCAACTACCTCCTGAGCGTGAAGGCCGTGGACGCGGCCAAGACGGTCCTGCCCGAGGCCAGCTCGGCGCTGTTCCTGGACGACCGCCTGGACCTGCCCCTGTGGGACCGCAAAATCACGGAATGGGATTCGTCCTGCTGTCTCATCGCCTTGACCGACGGCACGGTCATCAAGATTCCGGATGGCCCGCTCATCCTGCCGTCCGTGACGATTCAAGGCATCCGCGCGATCCTGGAAGATCAGGGGCTCACCGTGGACGAACGAGACATGACCTATGGAGAATTCAAGGCCAGGGCCGAAAGCGGAGAAATCGCGACCATCTGCTCCGTGGGCACGGCAGGCATCCTAAACCGCGCCCACCGACTGATCCTGGTCGACGAGGACAACAAACCATGCACGAAATTCCGAGCCCAAACCGACCACGAAATGCACCACATCCTCGGCTTGGCCAGACAGACATATTGGGACATCTACCAAGACAAAGCCCCGGTTCCGACCGGCCAAACCCTGAATGCATACACAATTTAAACAGACGCCACGAGAAGTCTTGACAACTCAAGGCAGACCACCTATCAGCCTTCCCACGCCGGGGATGTAGCTCAGCTGGGAGAGCGCCGCGTTCGCAATGCGGAGGCCAGG
>CAYLNA010000178.1:0-4446 GCA_964384665.1 uncultured Desulfovibrionaceae bacterium
AGTCCTGGGTGTGGATGGTCACGCCCAGGCCGCGGCTGATGTAGCCGATGATCGGATCGCCGGGCAGGGGGTTGCAGCATTGGGCGTAGCGGATGAGCACCCCGTCCACGCCCTTGATGGAAATGGCGTCGCTCGAATCCTTGGACTTGGCCGGAGCCGCGGCGGGCCGCTCCAGGGCCTTGCGTTCCTCGGGCTTCAGTTCTTCCTTGGGCAGGAGCTTTCTGAGCACCTGGCGGGCCGTGATCCGGCCATGACCCACGGCCGAGAACAGGTCGTCGACCTGCTTGAAGGAAAATTCCCGCGCCACGGGTTCGAACTCGCCCGCCTTGAGGACCTTGCCGACATTGACGCCCATCCGCCGGCCTTCCTTTTCGAGCAGCTCCTTGGCCAGGGTCAGGCTGCGCGCCCGCTCCTCGGTCCCGATCCAGTGCTTGATGCGCGAGCGGGCCTTGCCGGACTTGACGAACTGCAGCCAATCCCGGCTCGGACTGCGCGAGGCGTCGGTGAAGACCTCCACCGTGTCGCCGTTCTTGAGCGGCGTGCTGAGGGGCACGATGCGGCCGTTGACCTTGGCTCCGGCGCAGTGATTACCGACCTCGGTGTGGATGGCGTAGGCGAAGTCCACGGGCGTGCCGCCCTCGGGCAGCTCCTTGACCTGACCCTTGGGCGTGAAGACATAAACCTCGTCCTGAAAGAGTTCGAGACTCAAGGACGACATGAACTCCCGCGAGTCCTTGAGATCTCCCTCCAGGTCCAGGATCTGGCGCAGCCAGGCGAAGCGGTCCGCGTCCTTGACCTTCTTGCTCCCCCGCTCCTTGTAGGCCCAGTGCGCGGCCACGCCGTTCTCGGCCAACTGGTGCATCTCCTCGGTCCGGATCTGGATCTCGATGCGCTCGCCGTCGGGCCCGATGACCGTGGAGTGCAGACTCTGGTACATGTTGGCCTTGGGCATGGAGATATAGTCCTTGAACTTGCCCGGCACCGGCTTCCAGAGCGAATGGACCAAACCCAACGCGGTGTAGCACTCGCGCAGATTGCCGACGATGACCCGGAAGGCGATGACGTCGAAAATCTGGTCCAAGGTCAGGCCGCGCTGCTTCATCTTGTGGTAGATGGAATAGATGTGCTTGATGCGGCCCTTGACCCGGCCCTGGACGTCGTTTTCCGCGAGCACGTCCTGGATCATGGCGCAGACCTTGTCGATATAGGCTTGGCCCTGCGCCTGATACTGGACGATGCCCTCGGAAATCTGGGCGTAGACGTCGGGCTTGAGATACCTGAGGCTCAAATTTTCCAGTTGGACCTTGATGCGGTACAATCCCAACCGGTTGGCCAGGGGAGCATAGATGCCCATGGTTTCCTGGGCGATGGCGCGCTGCTTGTGCGCCTTCTGGAACTCCAGGGTGGAAATGTTGTGCAGCCGGTCGGCCAGCTTGACCAGGATGACCCGGATGTCGTCGGCCATGGCCAGGATCATCTTGCGGATGTTCTCGGCCTGGGCCTGCTCCTTGGACTCGAAGTTCAGCTTGCTGATCTTGGTCACGCCGGCGACGATGGCCGCGACCTCCGTTCCGAACTGCTCGGAGATCTGCGGAATGCTCGCGTCCGTGTCCTCCACCGTGTCGTGGAGCAGTCCAGCCGCGATGGTCGCCGCGTCCAGGCGCAGATCGGCAAGAATATAACTGACTTCCAAGGGATGGGACAGATAGGGCTCGCCCGACAGGCGGAGTTGCCCGGCATGGGCGGCGGCGGAAAAGACATAGGCTTTCTGGATCAGCGCCACGTCGGAAGCGGGAAGATAGGTGGACGCCTGGTCCAGAATGTCTGTGATGCGAATCATGCCATGCCTTGTCAGTGTTTCCGGGGATATGCGGGTTATGGTCCAGCCTGAAATTGGCCTTCGACCACCAAAAAGTCAACTTCTCTTTGACCGGGGACCGCGTCCGACACTTCTGGACTTTTGTCATACATTTTCCGCCCGGCCTCGCCGGACGGACCCCGGAAAATCGCAAAATCACAAACCAACGACTTGAAATCACGGATTTTTGGAAAAGCGGCGCACCTTGTCGCGAAACTTGTCCCGCCACTTGAAAAAGAATCCTGATTTGTTTAGATGGTTCTATTGTGCCCTGCTGTTTTCAACGTCCGTCACGCAGCACGGCCATGCGAGAGTATTTTCCGCGACTCGCGGATCTAGGAGATAAACCCGAGAAATGTCCACTTTTGTCGAAGAGCGCGTTCAACGCATCCTGCAACACTTTCTGTCCGAAAGCATTCCCGAGCACATCCGCGACGGGGCCCAGTACCTCATCGCCGATGGCGGCATCCAGAAAATCGACGTCCGCCGGGACGAGGAATCCTGGGATGTCGAAGGCCAGATCCAGGGCGATGATTTCCAAACCTACACCTCCGAGTTGGGCATCAACCTCGAGCAGGAAACCATCCATTCCTATTGCAACTGCCAGGATTCCTTTTCCGGGATCTGCCGGCACGTGGCGGCCACGATCCAGGGCCTCCTCGCCCGCTTCGACGTCAAACACGAAGTCGAGGCGCAGCCCGCCAAGTCCGAATGGAAACACAGCTTCCGCTATTTCTTTTCCACGGCCCTGGAACCGGAACCAGGCCACCATTACCTGATCTTCCGCTTTTTCGCCGAACCCGGCCGCTTGCAGGTGGAGTTCTTCCGCGCCCGTCAGAACAAGTCCGGCCTGTCCACGGTTCAGAATCCGGTCACCCTGGAGCAGATCGCCCGCAATCCGGACTGGTGCGAGATTTCCCCGGACCTGCCCCGCGTGGCCGAACAGATCGGCCAGTATCTGGACTATTACGGACATCGGGTGGAAATTCCCTTCGGCCTCATGACTTGGTTCTTCTGGTCCATCAAGAACGAATACTACCAGTTCTGGGAAGAAAGCGAACAGCCGGTGCGCATCGAGAGCACGCCCATGCGGCTGCAGTTGCGCCCCCGCTTCACCGACGACGGCCTGTCCTTCGACATCATGCTCGGCCGCGAGGGCAAGGTGCCCTTTTCCATTCTCAACCAGAAGATCAATTTCTACGGCCAGCTGCCGCTGTGGGTCTGCCTCAAGCACAGTTTCTACCCGGTCCAGACGGGACTGCGGCCCAGCCTGATCCAGGAGCTGGTCACCGCGCCGCCGGTCATCCCCCACGCCGACATCTCGGAATTCCTGGACCGGGTCTGGACCCAGATCCCGGCCTCGGACCTGCACGGCCAGGAGGAGTTCCTGGAGCGGATGCAGCCCATTTTCGTGCCCGCGACCTACAACCCGAAACTCTTCCTGAACGAGGAAGGCAGCCTGCTGACGCTGGAAATCCAGAACATCTACGAGACCGAGCACGGCGACATCAGCCTGCCCGGCCCGAATCAGGACCTCCAGACCGGCAGCTACCAGTTCGAGGGCAAGTCCTTCCTGGTCCGCCGCGATCAGGAAGAGGAAGAGGCGCTGCTGACCACGCTCATGGACATGAACTTCCAGCCGCGCAGTAACTCCATCTGGTTCCTGGAACCGGACGAGGCCATCGCCTTCCTCCTCGACGCCTATCCCAAGCTGGTCGAGGCCTACCGCGTCTTCGGCGAAAAGGACCTGACCCGCTACAAGGTCCGTCTGACGCCTCCGAACGTGGTCGCCGTGGTCGAGACCCAGGAAGAGGACAAATGGTTCAACCTGGAGATCAACGTCGAGTACGACGACATCTCCGTGCCCATCGACAAGATCTGGAAGGCCTGGACCCAGGGCAAGCGCTATGTCCAGCTCAAGGACGGCTCCTACACCAGCCTGCCCGAATCCTGGCTGGAAAAGCTCGGGCACAAGCTCGTCGCCCTGGGCCTTGATCCGGAGAAGCCGCCCAAGAAGCGCTTTGAAAACTTCGAGGCCCCGGTCCTGGACAAAATCCTGGAGGACATCCCCGAGACCACGTCCGACGGATTCTGGGACACCCTGCGGGAGAAAATCCACGATTTCACGGAAATCGAACCCGTGTCCACACCCAAGGGCCTTAACGCCACCCTGCGTCCGTATCAGTTGCAGGGCGTGAGCTACATGAACTTCCTGCGCGAATACCATTTCGGCGGCATCCTGGCCGACGAAATGGGCCTGGGCAAGACCATCCAGACCCTGACCTTCCTGCAATACATGAAAGAAAAAGGGCACAAGGGGCCGAACCTGATCATCGTGCCGACCTCGGTCCTGCCCAACTGGGAGCGCGAGGCCCAAAAATTCGTGCCGGACATGAAACGCCTGGTCATCTACGGGGCGCGGCGCGAGAACATGTTCAAGAAGATCGAGTCCTCGGAACTGATCATCACCACCTACGCCCTGCTGCGCCGGGATCTGGACGAGTTGCTCAAGTTCGAGTTCAACGCGGTCATTCTGGACGAAGCCCAGAACATCAAGAACCCGAACACCATCACGGCCCGCAGCGTGC
>CAYLNA010000179.1:0-4435 GCA_964384665.1 uncultured Desulfovibrionaceae bacterium
TCAGCAGGTCAGCGTGACCGTGCTGGAGGTGGACGCCGCGCGTAAGCGTATCGGGTTGTCCATGCGGTCGTGAACGAATCTTGGAAAACAAAGGACACACGCCATGAACATCAATGCTTCAATTATCGACCAGCGCCTGAATGGCGTGATGGATGAGATCCGCGAGCAGGCCAGGGTCGAGATGAACATCAACGACGACGGCAGGTTGAAGTCTCTCGCCTTTGTGTATCTCTGCGTGAGGGTCATGCTGGATCTGGGCGAGGAAGAAGCCTTTGATTGTTTGACGGAAGGCGGCGGCGATTTTGGCGTGGACGCCATCCATGTGACCGAGGAGATTGATGGCGAATTTGGCGTGATCCTGTTTCAAGGCAAGTACAAGAAAAGGCTGGATGGGCAATTCAACTTCGATGAATCAGGGGTCGCGGCCTTGATCAATGCCATCCGGCATGTCTTCGATCCATCCGCCGAGCTTGGCGCCATCAACGAGCGGTTGAAGGTTCGGGTCGAGATGGTGCGTTCCCTTATCCGGGATGGCTACATCCCCAGGGTTCGGGCCATTGCTTGCAACAATGGGCTGCGGTGGAATGACACCGCGCGGCAGGCCATCGACCGCGCCGCTTTTGGGGATCAGGTCCTTTGGGAGCATGTGAATCACGATACGCTGGTGAACATTCTGCAACGACTCAAACCGGTGGACGAAACGTTGCGCCTAGTCGGTAAGGCTGTCGTGGAGGACATGAACTACAGCCGGGTCTGCATCGGGCGCGTTCCGGTCACGGAGATCGCCGCGCTCATGGATACCCACGGGGAGCGGTTGCTCGAACGGAATATACGCCGCTATCTGGGGCTGCATGGCAATCGCGTCAACGAGGGGATTCGCGCCACGCTCATGTCCGATAGCCCGGCTGATTTTTATTTTTTCAACAACGGTTTGACCTTGGTCTGCAATGATTTTTCCTACAACGCTCTGCAAAGCAGCGATTTTCAGGTGAAGGTCGAAAATTTGCAGATCGTGAATGGCGGGCAGACCTGCATGACTATTTTTAAAACAGCGCAAGAGATGCGGGCGAGGAACATGGAGTTGCCGGCGGATGCGACGGTGCTCGTGCGGCTCTATAAATTGCCGAAAGAAAATCAGGACATCGTGCTGCGGATCACCCACGCCACCAACAGTCAGAATCCGGTGGACCTGAAAGATCTGCGTTCCAATGATCAAAAACAGCAACAACTTGAGGCGAGCATCCGGGATTTGGGTTTCATCTATCGGCGCAAGCGCATGGACACGGCGGCCAAGCCCACGGATATTACTTCCGGAACCGCCGCCGAGGCTCTTCTCGCGGTCTGGCGCAACGCGCCGCATCAGGCGAAGTTTTTGACTCGCGAGCATTTCGGCAAGCTCTATGATCGCATCTTCACGCCGGATCTCAATGGCGCGCAGACCATTTCGGCGGTCTTGCTCTACCGTATCGCGGAGAACCATCGACGCCGGCCCGACGCATCCGACCCTCTTTCGGTTCGGTATGCGTCATGCTTCATCGCCATGCAGATGGGGAAATGTTTGTTGAATGAGTTGGGGGTGGACCTTGCCGGGCTCGATCATCGAAATTTCGCCCAGGCCAAAGCATTGGTCGAGACACGAGGCGAAGCGTATTTTGGCGTGGCCTCGCGGGACATCGAGGCCGCCTTGCGGGGGCTTTACGGAAATCAGGAGATCTCGATGCAGCAGTTGTCCGCGACGTTTCGCCGGGGTGACCTCATCGACCGTCTCGGGCCTGTTTCCCTGTGATCGGATCGTGACGCTCCGTCGGTCATGATTGGCCCGTGGTGCTGCCGTGGACCGTGGTCATTGGGTTTTGCGCGGCGTCCGGTTGGTCAGGTACACGCCGGAAATGACCATGGCTCCGCCGCTCAGCAGGGAAGATGTCACGGGTTCGTTCAGGATGACATAGCCCATGGCGATGGCGAAGACCGGGACAAGGTTGATGAAGATGCCGGCTCTGGCCGCGCCGATGGCCTTGATGCCGGCGTAGTACCAGGTGAAGGCCACGCCCGTGGCGATGACGCCCAGGAAGAGGATGTTGCCCCAGTCCACGAGGCTGGCCCGGCGTATGTCCGCCAGCAGGCCATTGGTCAGGGCCGGGGTCACGAGCATGAGCGCGCCGATGATGCAGGACCAGGTCACGGCCAGGAGCGGATCGAGCCGGCGCATGACCCGGCCGCCGGCCACGGAATAGGCCGTCCAGGCCGCCACGCAGCCCAGGATCATGACGTCGCCGTGGGACAAGCCTCCTTGGAACAGGGCCGGGATGTCGCCGCCGGACAGGACGATGGCCGCGCCGCTCAGGGAAATGAGCGCGCCGAGAATTTTGTTGCGGGTCAGGCGTTCGCCCATGAGCAAGGCGGACAGAATGCTGATGACGATGGGAGCCGAGGCGATGATCAGGGCGGCCCGGCCGGCCGGCACGGTTTGCAGGCCGGTGAAGAAAAAGGCGTTGTAGAGAAAGATGCCGGTCAGCCCCAGGAAAGCCACGGGCAGGATCTCTTGGCGTGGCAGACGGGGAAAGCCGTGTCCGGCCCGGTACGACCACAGGAACAAAAAGACCGAGGCGGTCAGGAAGCGGAGCAGGGCGGCCGAGAACGGCCCCATGTCCTGGGCCAGGACGCGGCCGGAAATCCAGGTCGCGCCCCAGAAGAAGACGGAACCGACGAGTTGGGCGTAGATGAGCATGAGTGATCCTTGGTGGCGAAAAAGGGCCGTGTACCCCTGAAGGCGGAGCGCATCAAGGACGGGCGAGGGCGGCGGCGCGGCCGTCCGCTATGCCGACTCCATGTCGAGTTCGGTCACGGTGCGCCGGGCGTGGGAGAATTCCAGGCCAACGAGGCGGATTGGCCGGCCCTGGGCGCGGTATTTCGCGGCGTAGTCCCGGTCCTTGATCTGGCGCATGGCCTGTCCGGTCGGCTTGTCGTCCGTGACCTTGAATTCGAAGACGAGGATTTCCTCGGCGGTGATCACGGTCATGTCGATACGCCCCAGGCTGGTGGCGTCCTCCAGGCGGATGTCCAAGCCCAACGCGGCAAAATGGCTGTAAAAGACGCTGGCGTAATAGCCTTCGTAGCGGGCGATATCGTTTTTGCGATGCCAGTCGTGGGGGATGGACGCGAAGAGGCTGGTGAAATGGGCGCGCCACAGGTCGGGATCATGGCTTTTCAATACGTCCCAGAGGGAGCGGCGCAGGGCTGTTTCGCGGCTGATGTCGCCGAGAAGGGCTTGGGCCACGTTTTTGTGCAGGCTGCTGTAGACTTCGTGATTGGGGAAGCGCAGACGGTAGAACGTTTCGTCGCCAAGGTGCTCCACGCCGTCGAAGGTCATGTATCCAGTCTGCCAGAGCAGGGCTTCGGTGGAAATACGGTCCACGTCAAAGGCGGACAGCACGGACTCATCGACCTTGAGTTCACCCAGAGCCGGAATATGCGTGCGCCGTTCCATGAGCAGCTTGATCAGAAATTCCGGAGTGCCGGTCTGGAACCACCAGGGTCGGAATGACCGTTCCTGAAAGAGCAGAAGCACATCGAAGGGGTTGTACACGGCCTGCCCGAGCCAGTTGTAGCCGTTGTACCAGCGCCGGATTTCTTCGCGGTCCAGGCCGGGCAGTTCCGGGGCGAAGGTCGTGTCCAGGTCGGCCTCGGTGTAGCCGCAGATGGCCGAATATGGCGGGGACGTGGTGATGTCGCGCAGGTTGTTCAGGCCGGAAAAGATGCCCGCCTTGCTGAATTTGGACACGCCGGTCAGAAAGGCGAAATGGACATGGGCGTCGGCGTCCTTGATCACGGAATAGAAGTCCTTGAGCACCTCGCGGATGGCCAGGGCCTCATCCTTATTTTCGATGCGGTCCAGGATGGGTTTGTCGTATTCGTCGACCAGGATGACGACCCGCTGGCCGGATTGCGTGGCTACCGTTTGGATGAGTTCTTTGAATCGGTCGGCGATCTCCGCGCGCTCGTTCGTCAGGTTCCAGTGTTCCTCGAAAGCGAGGAGTTGGCTGTCCAGCCGGTTTCTCAGATTGGTTGTGTCGCGGATTATTCCACTGCCGAAGCTGAAGCGCAGCACCGGATGGCGCGCGCTCCAGTTCCAGCGTGTTTCCGCTTCCAGTCCGGTGAACAGTTCGCGATTGCCTTCGAACAGCTCCTTGAGCGTGTCCAGGAAAAGGCTCTTGCCGAAGCGGCGGGGTCTGGACAAAAAATAATGGCTTCCTTCCTCGGCCAGGCGGCAGGCAAAGCCGGTCTTGTCCACATAGTAGCAGTTTTGTTCCCGGATCTTTCGAAAGGTCTGGATGCCGATGGGTAGGATTTTTTTGTTCATGTCGTTGCCGCTCGTGCTGCAAAAAAGGTGTGGTGCATGTGCTGCGTATGGAAGGAAGGCGAGACGGAGTCAAGC
>CAYLNA010000180.1:0-4416 GCA_964384665.1 uncultured Desulfovibrionaceae bacterium
CTCTACGAGCAGATGCCCGCGCCCAAATATGTCATCGCCATGGGCAACTGCGCCATTTCCGGCGGTCCCTTCGCCGGCGAGCACAACTATAACGTCATCGAGGGCGTGGACACCCTGGTGCCCGTGGACGTCTATGTTCCGGGTTGTCCGCCCCGTCCCGAGGGGCTTTTGGAAGGCCTGTTCCAATTGCAGGAGAAGATCTCGGGTAAGCGCTGGTGGCCCGAGGCCAAGGGAGGGATCGAACCATGAGCGATCATTTTCTGGCCGCCCTGCCCCATATCGCGGCCACGGCTCAAGACCCGGCCCGAACGGGACTCATCTATTCCATCCTCGTCGCTCCGGAACATGTCCGCCAAGCCGCGACCCTGTGCCGCGAACAGGGTCTGCACCTGGAAGACGTGACCGTGTCCGAACTCCAGGAAGGCTCACTGGTACTGTATCATTACGATCATTTTGATTGTCCGGGCCGGGTCAGCGTCATGGCCGTGACCCCAACCAACGCCATCGAGACCGTCTCGGACATCCATCCGGGCGCGGACTGGCATGAACGCGAATGCTTCGATTTCTACGGCACGATCTTCACCGGGCACACGAATCTGCTCCCGCTCCTGTTGCCGCCGGACATGGAAACCCCGCCGCTCAAAAAGGACGACAAGTCCAAGGCGGCCCTGGCTACCCTCTTTCCCTGGGCCGCGCCCCAGGCCGAGAAGAAGGAGGCATGATGTTCACTCCAGAACAAATCGCTCAGCGCGGCTTCTACACCCAGCATTTTGAGCAAGGTAAACAGGAAAACAGCCTCATCCTGAACATGGGGCCGCAGCATCCGTCCACCCACGGCGTTCTGCGCGTCATGCTGGAGATCGACGGCGAATACATCCTGCGCGCCGACCCGGTGCTGGGCTACATCCACCGCATGCACGAAAAAATGGCCGAGGGAAAAACCTACGCCCAGTTCATCACCAACATGGGCCGGGTGGACTACCTGCACGCCCTGGCCTGGAACTGGGCCTTTGTCGGCGCGGTCGAAAAACTCGGCGGAACCCCGCCCACGACACGGGCCGAATACCTGCGCGTCATCACCTGCGAGATGAACCGCATCTCCTCGCACCTCTTGTGGTGGGGCGCGTATCTGCTGGATCTCGGGGCCTTCACCCCCATCCTGTACGCCTTCGACGACCGCGAGGAACTCCTGGACATCCTTCAGGATCTGACCGGCTCGCGCCTGACCTACGCCTCCTTCACCTTTGGCGGCGTGGTCG
The DNA here is from genome assembly GCA_964384665.1 of uncultured Desulfovibrionaceae bacterium. Taxonomy (GTDB): domain Bacteria; phylum Desulfobacterota; class Desulfovibrionia; order Desulfovibrionales; family Desulfomicrobiaceae; genus Desulfomicrobium. The sequence continues at coordinate 1,260 of CAYLNA010000180.1, forward strand.
CTGACATAGACGACGCCCTGAAGGCCCGCTCCCTGGCCTTCGTCAAGCGCCTGCGCGACCGCCTGCCCATGTACAAGGCCCTGGTCACGGACAATTTCATCCTGCTGGGCCGGGTCGAGGACATCGGCCATATCTCCAAGGACATGGCCGTGCGCTACGGCGCGACCGGACCGGTCCTGCGCGGCAGCGGCGTGGCTTACGACGTCCGCCGGGCCGAGCCCTATTCGGTTTATCCGGAACTGGACTTCCAGATCCCGACCAGCGACCGCACCGACGCTCTGGGCCGATACCTGGTGCGCATGCAGGAGCTGGAACAGAGCCTGAACATTATCGAACAAGCCTTGTTGCAGATGCCCGAAGGCGAAATCCAGGCCAAGATGCCCAAAAAGCCCAAGGTCCCGGCCGGCGAGGTCTATTTCGCCGTGGAAGGCGCCCGGGGCAAAATCGGCTGCTATCTGCAGAGCAACGGCGGCGACAAGCCCTACCGGGTCAAACTCCGCGCCCCGAGCTTCTCCAACCTGAGCCTGTTCGCCGAACTGAGCCAAGGCACGCTCTTGGCGGACGCCGTGTCCATCCTGGGCAGCCTGGACCTTGTCATCCCGGAGATTGACCGATGATCGCCCCGCAACTGCTGCACATTCTCATCGCACTTGTCGGCATTCTGGCCTTCGTGGCCCTCAATGCCCTGGCCCTGGTCTATGCCGAGCGGAAAATCGCCGGCCATGTCCAGCGCCGTCCCGGCCCGTATGAAGTCGGACCGCACGGCATCCTCCAACCCCTGGCCGACGGCCTCAAACTCATGGGCAAGCAGCTGACCACGCCCCGCGACGCGGACCCGATCATCTTCTGGCTGGCTCCGATCCTCTGCTTCATGCCCGTGGCCCTGTGCATCTTCCCCATCCCCTTTGGGCCAAACCTGGTCGCCCTGGATATGAACCTGGGCATCGTGCTCATCCTGGCCTTCGCCGGCCTGGGTGTCTTGTCCCTGTGCCTGGCCGGATGGGGCTCCAACAACAAATGGTCCCTTCTCGGCGCAGCCCGCGCCGTGGCCCAGAACGTGGCTTATGAAATTCCGCTTCTGCTGTCCGTGCTCTCGATTGCCTTCATGACCGGCAGCCTGAATCTGGCCACCATCTCCGGCGGACAAGGGACGTGGCCCTGGCAGTGGAACGTGCTGCTGAACCCGCTCGGCTTCATCATCTACTTCATCTGCGCCCTGGCCGAGACCAACCGCGCCCCCTTTGACCTGCCCGAGGCCGAAAGCGAACTGACCGCCGGCTTCCACACCGAATACTCGGGCATGGGATTCGGCCTGTTCTTCCTGGCCGAATACGCCAACATGATCGTGGTCTGTTCCGTGGCCACGGTGCTCTTCCTGGGCGGCTGGAATGGACCCTTCGCCCCGGGCTGGTGGTGGTTCCTGCTCAAGATGTACGCGCTGATCTTCCTGATCATCCAGATCCGCTGGACCTACCCGCGCGTGCGCTTCGACCAGCTTCTGAACCTGTGCTGGAAATGGCTCGTGCCCCTGGCGCTGGTGAACCTCGTGTACGTCAGCATCATCGTCAAACTCTAGGAGGCGTGCGTGTACCAACTCGATGACATCAAACGCGCGGCCCAAGGCATGTGGTCCCTCATCGTGGGCCTCAATATCACGGGGAAGTATTTCCTGAAGCCCAACGTGACCATCCACTATCCGCGCCAGGAAGTGGACAATCTGGCCACGTTCCGGGGCCATATCGAACTGGTCCCGGACGACAACGACCCCATGACGCCGCGCTGCATTTCCTGCGGCTCCTGCGCCAAGGCCTGTCCGTCCGGGTGCATCAGCCTGACCAAGAAAAAGGCCCCGGCCCCCACGCCCGAGGAAGCGGAAAAGGGCGTCAAACCCAAGGCCCCCAAGGACCCGGCTACCTTCGACCTGGACTTTACCCTCTGCTCCCTGTGCGGACAGTGCGTGATGTCCTGCCCGGCCGACGCCATCCGGTTCTCGCAGAACATCAATATCGCCGGCTTTTCGCGTCAGGATTTCCACTTCGATCTCCTGGCCCGGATGCGCTCCCGTAAACCCAAAACCACCGAGGCGGAATGACCATGCAGACACTCGCTCTTTTCGCCTACGTCTTCTACTTGGCCATCATCGCCATCGGCGGCTTCGCGGCCGTGACCAACACCAATTTGGTCCGGGCCCTGGTCGGCCTGGTGGCGGCCATGTTCGGAGTCGCGGGCATGTACTTTCTGATGAACGCGCCGTTTGTCGGCCTGATGCAGCTTCTCATCTATGTCGGAGCCATCAGCGTGCTCATCTTCTTCGCCATCATGCTGACCAAGGCCCCGGCCGGCAGCGAGGAGCAAAAACCCTCGCCGCGCAAATCCAAGGCCGTGCTGGCCGCCATGGGTCCGGTCGTGCTCCTGGCCGTGGTCTGCCTCAAGGCCTTCACCCAGACCGTGGACGTGCCCGTGGAAAACGACATCAAGGAACTGGGCCAGGGCCTGTTGGGCGCCTACGGCCTGGCTTTTGAACTCATCTCCGTGGTGCTGCTGGTGGCCATGGCCGGCGCGGTGCTCCTGGGCTTCAAACGACGGGAGGAAGCATGAACTCGCTCTTTCTTTTCCATCTGGCGGGGCTTCTGCTGTTGGGCCTGGGCCTTTATGGCCTTATCCAGCGCCGGACCCTGGTCGGCATGCTCATCAGCGTCGAGCTGCTCCTGAATGGCGCGGGAATGTCCATCGTCGCTTCGGCCAAGCTGACCGGGGCCGATGACGTACTGGGCCAGCTGTCCGCGCTTTTGATCATGGGCTTGGCCGCCGCCGAGGCGACCCTTGTTCTGGCCATCATCCTGGTGGTCCTGCGGCGCTTCGGCTCCGTGGAAACCGACACCATCGCGACACTGAGGGACTAAATGGAAACACCACTCCTCCTTCTCCCCCTCATCATCACCGGACTGGCTCCCCTGGGCATCTGGTATTTCGGCAAAGACCAGGATCGCCGCGAGGCGGTCTCCTTCGCGGCCGCGGCCCTGACCTTCCTGTTCATGCTCTGGCTCGTCCCGGGCGTGCTCGGCGGGGTCATCAGGACCTTCACCGTGTTCACCATCCTGCCGGGCATCACCGTCAAGCTCTGCGCCGACGGCATGACCATGATCTTCGGCATCGT
>CAYLNA010000181.1:0-4381 GCA_964384665.1 uncultured Desulfovibrionaceae bacterium
GGAGCCGGGGCTGCGGTGCCGTTATCCGCGTTCATGCCATTCATCATGGGGCAGTTCATGCCGCCCATGCCCATTCCCATGCCGCCGCCGTGCATCTTCATGCCGCCCTTGCCGCCCATCATGCCGCATCCCGAGCCAGCCATGGGCATGATCCCTTCCTTGGCCATCTGCCGGTGCAGCTTGACCCGTTCCGCGTACAGCTTGGCGTTCAGGGCGCCGATGTCCTTGGTCAGGGCCTCGACCTTGGCTTCGTCGGTTTTCTCGGCGTAGATCTGGGCGTTCAGTTCCGACTCCTTGGCGAAGATTTGCTTACGCAATTCGGCCGTGGCGGCCGCGTGCTCGGTGTGCAGCTTCTGCATGGTGGCCTGCTGCTCCGGGCTCATGGCGCCCATTCCGCCGCCCATCATGCCCTGTCCCCGCATGCCGTGCCCCTGGGCGCTGGCCAGGCCGGTGAAAGCGGTGAGAAAAGCCAGGGTCAAAGCCAGGACCAGTGCGTTGCGATACGTTTTCATGTTCGATCTCCTTGAAGGTGGTTGAAGTTTTTTGTTTATCCCGCCATTCTAAAGCATTGATTTCAAGGTGTTGTATTCCTCGATGGTGATTTCGCCCTTGGCCAGCCTCAGTTTCAGGATGGCCAGGGAGTCGGCCCGGTCCGCGACGGAATTTCCTCCCCGGCGGGCGCTCACGGCGTTCCAGATCAGAATGCCCAGCACGACCACGAGCACGAGTCCCCACAGGGAGTGTCCCATCATTCCGCCGCCAGCCCAAGGCAGAGTTCCACAGTTCCACATGGTCGTTCCTCCGTGTTGTCTTGATGTTCATAAAGCAAGGCCCGCGCCAGCCTTTGCGTTTTATTAGAAAGCTTCGAAATAATGGATGATTTTATTCAAGTTTGGTGACCGGCCCGGCCTGGGTGGCCAGTTTGACGGGTAAAGTCGTGACGGTGATCTGGACACGGTGGGTAAAACAGTTACAGGTTGGGGACACGAGGTGGGACATGAACATGTGGAAAGGGAAAAAGTCGGGACTCAATCCATGGCTGATCGGCGGTTTGGCGCTCATTCTGGGGCTGGCGGTCCTGGTCTTCGCCATCCGCAACGTCCAGCGGACCAAGGCCCACATGGTCCGGAACTATCTGGACCACGCCGAGGCCCTGACCTGGGCCTTGGAGGCCGGGACCCGCATTGGCATGGGGAGACATGGTGGACCGGGCTATTTTCAGTCCCTGGTCGAGGAGACGGCCAAGCAGCACGGCATCGTCTATCTGGCCGTGACCGACGGCCAGGGGCGGATTCTGGCCCACAATGACGCCACTCGGACCGGATCGCTCCTGCACGACCCGGAAACCATGGCTGCCCTGGGCGCGCGGTCCGAGGGCCAGGGACGCTTTTGGAAGACGCCGGACAAAGGTCAGGTTTTCGAGGTGTATAAAAATTTCGCACCCCTGCCCGGAGCGCATCGGGCCGCGTGGTGTGACGGCATGGGCATGAACGGGCGCGGGACGGGCGGACACGGTCCTTTTGGACCGGGCCATGAAGATTCGGGCGGGGTGGGCCGTGAAGAGGCGGTCATCTTCGTGGCGTTGGACGGAGCGCCCCTGGACGCGGCCGTGGCCGCCGAGGTCCGCACCAGCGCCATCATCGGCGGTTTGGTCCTGCTCATGGGCGTGGCCGGGTTCGCCTCCCTCTTTTGGGCGCAGCATTACCGCCTGTCCCGCCGCCAGTTGCGCGACACCCAAGCCTTCGCCTCCGAGGTCGTGACCTGTCTGCCCTTGGGCCTCGTCACCACGGCCCCAGACGGCCGGATCATGCTGGCCAACGCCCAGGCCGCCAGCCTGTTCGGTCGGGAAGCTCAAGAGCTGGCCGGTCTCGACCTGCGGGCCTTGGGCGGATTGGATTGGGCCGGGATTTTGCGCGATCTGGAAGAGGCGGGTTCGGTGCTGGAGCGGGAAACCCAGCTTGATTTCGGGCCCGGCCGCCTGACGCCCATCGGCCTGGGCGCTTCGCGCATCGTCAACAGCGAAGGGCAGTTTCTGGGCTATCTTTTTCTGCTGCGGGACATGGCCGAGCTGCGCCGGTTGCAGGAGCAGGTCCGCCGCGACGAGCGCTTGGCCGCCTTGGGCAATCTGGCCGCCGGAGTAGCCCACGAGATCCGTAACCCCTTGAGTTCCATCAAGGGATTCGCCACGTATCTGGCCGGCAAGGTCCAGGGCGCGGACCAGGAGGCGGCCAGGGCCATGGTCCAGGAAACGGACCGCCTGAACCGGGTGGTTTCGGAGTTGCTGGAATTCGCCCGGCCGACCCGAATGCATCGCGCCGACATGGACGTGAACCAGGTCGTGGAGCGGGCTTTGCGCTTGATCCGGGCCGACGCCGAGGCCAAAAAAGTGAGCGTTGTCTTTGTTCCGGACCCAGATCTGCCTCCGGTCCGTCTGGACGCGGAGCGCCTGGGCCAGGCCCTGCTCAATCTTTTCCTCAACGCGGTCCAGGCCATGGACGAGGGCGGCGTGTTGCGCGTCGGGGCCGGAGCGGAGGGCGGACGACTTGTCCTGCGCGTGATCGACACGGGCCGGGGCATGCCCGCTGATTTGCTGCCGGACATCTTCAACCCCTATTTCACGACCAAACCCTCCGGCACCGGCCTGGGCCTGGCCATCGTGCACCGCATTGTCGAGGCCCATGGCGGCGAAATCGCGGTCCAGAGCCAGGTCGGCCAAGGCACGGTTTTCACCCTTTCCTTTCCCCTCGCCCCGGAGCGCCCATGAAATCCAAAATTTCAATCCTCATCGTGGACGACGACGCCGGTCATCGGCGCATGCTCTCCACCCTGCTCGCCGACTGGGGCTATGCCCCCAGCGGGGTCGAGAGCGGCGAGGCCGCCGTGAGCCTGTGTCGGGAGCGAGCCCTAGATCTCATCCTCATGGACGTGCGCATGGCCGGCATGTCGGGCATCGAGGCCCTGCGGGAGATCAAGGCCCACAACCCGGCCATCCCCATCCTGATCATGACCGCTTATTCCACTATCGAATCGGCCGTGGAAGCCATCAAGGCCGGGGCCTATGACTATCTGACCAAGCCGTTGGATTTCGAGGACCTGCGCCTGACCCTGGACCGGGTTCTGGACCATGCCTCCCTGCGCCACGAGAACACGGCCCTGCGCGCCACCTTGGAGTCGGCTTTCGACCCGGGCGGAATCATCGGCCAGAGCCAGCCCATGCGTCGCCTCATGGACATGCTGGCCACCATCGCCCCATCCGAGGCCACGGTGCTCATCACGGGCGAGTCGGGCACGGGCAAGGAACTCATCGCCCGCGCCCTTCACGCCAACAGCCCGCGCCGCAAGGGGCCGTATGTCGCAGTGAACTGCGCCGCCCTGACCGAAACCCTGCTTGAATCCGAACTCTTTGGTCACGAAAAAGGAGCGTTCACCGGAGCCGAACGACGGCGCGAGGGCCGCTTTCTGGCCGCGGACAAGGGCACCATTTTTCTCGACGAAATCGGGGAGATGCCCCTGGCCATGCAGGTCAAGCTGCTGCGCGTCATCCAGGAACGGGAAATCCAGCGCGTGGGCGGCGACCAGACCCTGAAGGTCGATGTGCGCATCGTGGCCGCCACCAATCGCGATCTGTGGCGGGAAGTGGAGAGCAAAACCTTTCGGCAGGATCTCTACTACCGGCTGAACGTGGTCACCCTGGCCCTGCCGCCCCTGCGCGAACGGCGGGAGGATATTCCGCTTTTGGCCAGCCATTTTCTGGCCCGGTTCGCGGCCAGGAACGGCAAGAACATCAAAGGCTTCACGCCCGCCGCCATGGACCGGCTGGTGAAGCATTCCTGGCCGGGCAACGTGCGCGAACTGGAAAACGCGGTGGAACGGGCCGTGGTCCTGCTGGTGGGCGAATACATCGGCGAACGGGAATTGCCTCCAACCCTGTCCGGCCAGGATGAAATCCAGGCGGTATCGAGCCTGTCCGGCCTGACCTTGGAGGAACTGGAGCGCCGGGCCGTCCTCGAAGCCCTGGACGCGGCCGGCGGCAACAAGAGCGAGGCCGCCCGCCGTTTGGGCATCACCCGCAAGACCATGCACGCCAAGCTGGCCAAGTACGGGGAATGACGGCTTCGGCTCGTGATTCCGGTGGATCGCGGGCCTGCCGTCCAGGGCTGGTCCACGTCGGGGCCGGAGATGGGCCTCGTTCCCGTCCGTTTCGATGTCAGCTGGCGCGAATCGTCCCAGCTCCGTCGTGACGCACCAGTTCGTCGATGATGGCGTGCAAGGCGCTGGTCGTGGATTGCAGGCGTGCGATGACATACAGGGATTTTTCCACGCCCTCCGCCGTCTTCATGGCGATGGCGTTGATCTCGTCCACGGATTGGCTGATCTGTCC
>CAYLNA010000182.1:0-4380 GCA_964384665.1 uncultured Desulfovibrionaceae bacterium
TGGTTGTCGAGCACGGCGGTCTTGATCGCGCTCGCGGCCGTGCGCACGGCCAGGGGATGATTGTAGATCATGGCCGTTTGCCGCCATAGGGTGTCGCTTTGCCGCCAGGACAGCAGGCAGAGCAGGGCGAAAAGGGCCAGCAGTGACCCCAGGGCCAGACGCAGTTGCGTCGCGATTTTGAGATTCTTGAACTGGAGCATGGGCTTATCCCTGGCGTGGTGTTTTTTGAAACAGACCGCCCGGCGTGGTCAGCGGGCGGAATCCGTCGGATGGCGTCGGCAGTTCCCGTTCGGCTTTGTCGGTGACGAGAAAGCCGTGCGGGGCGAGCGCGGCGTGCAGGCGGGCCAGAATCAGGCCGCGGACGCGCGGTCGGTAGTAGAGCAGCGCGTTGCTGCAAAAGATCAGGTCGAACTCGCCGAAAATGCTGGCCTGGGGGCAGGCCGCGTGCGGGTCGAGAAGATCGTGGGCGGAAAAATCGACCCGCGCGCGCATGGCCGGGATCACTTCGTACTGGTCGTCCCGCTGGGTGAAATAGCGCACATATTTGAGCGGGACATTGCGGACCGCAGCCTGGTCATAGACCCCGCGTCGGGCTTGGCCCAGGTTGGGCGCGTGGTGATCGGTGGCGAAAATGCGGAAGCGGATGCCGGAGTCGTGCGCCGCGAGCAGATCATCAAGGAGCATGGCCACGGAATAGGCTTCCTGCCCGGCCGCGCAGGCCGCGGACCAGATCCGCAGTTCCTGGCCGTCGCGCTCCTTGGCGCGCATCAGGGCGGGCAGGGCGAACTGTTCGAGCAGGGCGGCGGTCAGGGTGTCGCGGAAGAAGGCGCTGTAGGAAATGTTCAGGGCCCCCCACAGCTGTCGAGCCTGATCGGGGTCGGCGGCCAGGGCCGAGGCCAGGGCGTGGGCGTCCAGACCGCTTTGGTTCATGCGCCGCGCCAAAGTCGCGCGCAGAAAGGTCGGATCGTAGCAGGACAGGTCCCGGCCCAGGGCCTGTTCGGCCGCGCGGACAAGGCGGCTTTCGCCGTCATCCAGAATCGGCCGCTCCAAGGCCGGGGAGATGGGAGTCGCCTGCCCGGCGGCGCGGTCCTCGGCGCGGCCGTGGCCGTCCGGAGGCCGTGAGAATGGGTCCATCGTTTTCCTCGCGCAAATCCGCGCTCATGCCGGAGGTGTCCCGTCATGGCGGGGAGGACGTTCGCCCCAAAAATACATCCTCACAAGTATTTTTTGGGGCGAAATTTGGCTTCGGCGCGGTCGGACTGGCGTTCAGGATTTTCTGGCCGATCGATTTTTCTGTCCGTCAGCCGCCTTGGCCTGTCGTCCTCGACAAAAGATAAAATATGAGCAATAAAAAGAAAAAATTGAGTTTACAGCTCAAATATTATCTTTATGGATCCATTTTCCCTACATACTCCCGAAGAAGTCTCCCAGCTTTTGGCGCGGCGGTTGAAGGACCTCCGGCTGTCCCGGAAGTGGAAACGGTCCACCCTGGCGGAGCGTTCCGGAGTGAGCGCGGCCTCGTTGAAGCGTTTTGAACAGACCGGCCAGATTTCCCTGGAAAGCTTGCTCAAGCTCGCCTTTTGCCTTGGCCGCCTCGACGAGGTGACGCAACTCTTCACCCCGCCCCCGGCCACGTCCATCAAGGAGCTGGAGCGCGGACAGCAACGCAAGCCCAAGCGGGGCAGCGTATGAGAAAACTGCACGTCATGTTGCGGCGCGACGCGGAGCACAGTGACCCCGTCGGGCAGCTCGTGGACACGGGCGGAAGCATCTTTTTTGAGTACGATCCCGCGTTTCTGCGTCATCCCCTGTGGCTTTCGCCCTTCAAGCTGCCGCCCAAGCCAGGGCTGTGCGAACATACGGACCGCGCCTTTGGGCCAATTTTCGGGCTTTTCGAGGATTCCTTGCCCGATGGCTGGGGCTTGTTGCTCATGGACCGCGTTTTTCGCGGGACTGGGCTTGATCCTCGGCGGATCAGTATTTTGGATCGGTTGGCGTATCTTGGCTCCGACACCATGGGCGCGCTGGCCTACGAACCTGCCCTGGACAGGGGGACCACGCCGGATCCGGATCTTGATTTACACCTTTTGGCGCGGGAGTCCCGGCGGATTCTTGCGGGCAGTGTGGATGAGGTTCTGCCGCTCTTGCAGCGCGCGGGAGGCAGTCCGGGCGGCGCGCGTCCCAAGGTGCTGGTCGGCGTGCGCGGTGAGAGCCTTGTTTCGGGCGAAGGCGAGATACCCGAGGGATATGCGCATTGGATGATCAAATTCGTGGGCGACAACGACTTTCCCGATGCCGGTCCCGTCGAATACGCCTATGCGCGCATGGCCGGGGCCGCGGGCGTCGTCATGCCCGCGACACGGCTTTTTTCCGCGCGAGAAGACCGCTTCTTTGGCGTGCAACGTTTCGACCGCTTGGGCGGCCGCCGTTTTCACGTCCACACCTTCGGCAATCTGATCCATTCCAATTTCCGCATCCCGGCCTGTGATTACGAAGACTTTCTGAAGGTCGTCCGCATCCTGACCCGCGATCGACAGGACGTGGCGCAGGGGTTCCGGCGCATGGTCTTCAATGTGCTGGCGCACAACCGCGATGACCACGTCAAGAATTTCTCGTTCCTGATGAATGACGATGGAGCCTGGAGATTGGCCCCGGCCTATGATTTGATCCACGCTCCAGGCCCGGGCGGGGAGCATTCCATGACTGTGTTGGGCGAAGGCAGAAATCCAGGACGCGGCGAGGTCTTTTCCTTGGGCCGCAAGGCCGGACTCAAGGACAGAGAGATAATGGAGATATGCGACCATGTCCGAGAGGCTGTCGGAAAGTGGGAACTCTGGGCCGATGAGGCCGGAGTGAGCGCGAAGACCACGGCCATGCTGAAACGGGCGTTTGACGCCGTGGCGCGTGTATTTTGAGACGGGGCGAGGAAGGCGGTTTGGAAAGGGCGGAACGGCATGAATAATTTTGGAGGTGAATGCCATGAAGAAATGGATCGCTGTCGTGGGTGTCTTGATCGTGGTTGGCGCGTGGTGGGCATGGATCGCAAGGCCGGTCATTCCTTGGAATTGCCGTCAGCTTGTGGTGGTGGTTGGGCAGGATTGGAACGCCACGCGGGGCGAGCTGCGGCGTTTCGAGCGCGGGGGCGTCGGCGAGGCGTGGCGGGTGGTCGGCGAGTCCGTGCCCGTGGATCTGGGCCGCGGCGGCCTGGGCTGGGGCCGGGGGCTGCACCCCATGCCCGCCGGGTCCGGGCCGGTCAAGGCCGAGGGCGACGGCCGGGCTCCGGCCGGGCTTTTCGAACTGACCCAGGTCTTTGCCGTCGAACCCAGCGAAGTCCAGGGAACCGGACTGCCCGTGACCACGGTGACGCCGGACCTCGTCTGCGTGGATGACGGGAATTCCAACCGCTACAACACCATGTTCAGCCACGAGCCGGATCAGCCCAAAAACTGGACAAGCGCCGAAACCATGCTCCGGCCCGACGGCCTCTATCGTTTCGGGGTGTTTGTCGCCCACAACACGGATCCGGCCCAGCCCGGAGCCGGCTCCTGCATTTTCCTGCACATCCGCCACGCCGACGGCAGACCCACCTCCGGCTGCACGGCCATGGAGGCCGAACGTCTGCGCCAAGTCATCCTCTGGCTGCGGGAGCGGCCCGTCCTGGTCCAACTGCCGGCTGCGGAATACGGCCGGCTGGCCCCGGATTGGGGCTTGCCGGAATGAGGGCCGGCGGAAGCGAAATGGGGATGGTCAAAGCGGTCCCGCGTCGCGGTGTTTGCGCCGGTCATGCCGGGTTGGCGGCCTTGATCTCCTCCACCCGCTCCGCGAAAAGCTTCCGGTGCAGTTCCATGTGCGCGAAGTAGTCGTGGACCAGGGCTTCCAGGCTGAGGTCCTTGTCCTCGCGCCGCCAGACATGGCCCAGGGCGGCCGGGTCCATGGTTCCGATGACGTAGAGGATTAGGGCGTTGTAGGTCTTCCAGAGGGTGACCAGGGTCGCGTAGTCGAAGGACTCGATCCTGGTCACGTTTTTCCATTCCTCGGCGTCGTATTTCGGAAAAACGAGCACCGGCTCCAACTGCAAGCGCACGAAGCGTTGGTGATTGTTGGAGGCGGAGTCGATGAGGTGGGCGACCATTTCCTTCAAGGTCCATTTGTCCTCGGCCAGACGGATGTCGGCCAGGGAGGCGTTTTCGGTCATGAGGGCGGTAAAGGCCGCCAGCAGATCCTGATATGCGGTGCAATCGATATTCATGGTCGTGGTCCTTATCTTGAGGCGTTCGTGGGGGATTGGGACGCCGGCGCGGCGAGGGCGATACCGGCCAGGCTTTCCAGTTCTTCCGACAGGCCCAGGGCCTCGGTCATGGTCGCGCCCCAGCAGACCAG
>CAYLNA010000183.1:0-4367 GCA_964384665.1 uncultured Desulfovibrionaceae bacterium
GCAAGCGCGGCCAATCTTCAAAAACTCACGCTCCATCCGCCCAGCACGGTCAGGCCGGGTTCCGTCAGTTCCACGCCGCGCGAAGTGGCCAGGTAGTTGTGGTACTGGCGGTCCAGGAGGTTGGTCACGCCCAGGGTCAGTTCGTGGCGCAGGCCGGCGGTGTCGAATCCGTAGCCGCAGCGGGCGTTGAGCAGGGCGTAGAAGCTCGAAGCGTCCACGTCATCGGGCGTCTCGTGCTGGCCGGCGGTCCAGATCGTTTCGGCGGACCACCAGAATCCGTTGTCCAGGGTCTGACGCAGTCCGGCCAGGCCGTTGAAGGGCGGAATGAAGCGCAGGGGTTCGCCCGCGCTGACGTCCCGGCCCCTGGTATAGGCCGCGTTGCCGAAGAGTTCCCAGCCCGGCGTGAATTCCCACTGCGTCGCGATCTCCCCGCCGTACAGCTCGGCCTTGGCCACGTTGGCCATCTGATAGACGGTGGCGGATACGGGCGCGCTGACGATCATGTCGTCCAGGAAATTGGCGTAGACCGACACATCGACTCCAAGACGCGGCCCGGCATAGTGCGCGCCGGTCTCGAAAAACAGGGACCGCTCCGGGTCCAGGTCCGGATCGCCGATTTCGGTCACGCCTCCGCCCAGGCTGATGTTCTTGAACAGCTCCAGAATGTTGGGCGTGCGGTAGGACGACGCGGCCAGCCCGGTCAGGCTCCATTCCTGGGTCAGGACATGGGTCAGGCCGAGGTGTCCGGACCAGCTCGCGTCCTGGCGTGACCCGGCCTCAACGGTCGGGGTCTGGTCGTTGACGATGTCGACGCGGTCGATTCGGCCGCCGATGTTCACGATCCAATCCGGGGTCAGTTTCCAGTCATCCTCGCCGTAGATGCCCAGGGAAAACTGGGTGGTGTTGGGCGTGGGTTTGTCGGCCATGACCACGCCCGTCACGGTGGATCTTTCCCGGCCGGAGGTCATGTACCAGTTCCAGGCATCCACCCCCAGGGTCAGGGTATGCGCGCCCAGATCCAGGCGGTTGCGCCAGTCTGCGGACAGGGTTTCGTGATCGGCCGAGGGTTCGATCCAGACGACGGGACCGGAGGGAAAGGAATCGATGCGCGGGTTGCGCTCGACGAGCTGATAACCCAGGGTCAGGGCCGATTCCTCCAGACAGGAATGGTCCGGGGTGAAACTGTGCTTGGCCTCGACACGTTTGGACGTGTTGCGCAACAGCGTCACGTCCGCGCCCACGGGCAGAGCCGCCGTACCCGAGCCCGGAATGCCCACGTCCTCGGCCTGGGTCATGGACGCGCTGATCCGCGTCTGATGTTCGTCGGTCCATTTGAGGCCCGTGGCCAGGTCGCCGGAGAAGTCGGCATACTGGCTGTTCTCGACGCGGTCTCCGTCGCCGTCCGTGTAGTCCCCGTGTCGGCGGCCGCTGATGGCGCCCGAAACCCAGGCCGAGGACGTGGAATAGGACAGGTTGGTCGACAGGTCGCCGCCGCTGGGGTTGGTGGAGGCGGAAACGCCCGCGCCGCCATGCCACTGGGGCTGATCGGTGAATTGGCCGGATTTGGTGATGATATTGACCACGCCGCCCACGGAGCCCGAGCCGTACAGGGCGCTGACCGGTCCCTTGAGCACTTCGACGCGCTCGATGTGCTGGCTTGGAACCAGCCCGAAGCGGCCGTTGATGTCCGTGGTCATGTTGACGCGCATGCCGTCGATGAGCACGACCACGCTGTCCCGACCCATGCCCCGGATGATGACGTCCGCGCTCCAGGGTGAGTCGTTGGAGCGGGACACGCCGGGCAGGCGCTCCAGGCTTTCGGTCACGCTGTTGCCGCCCTGCCTGTGCAGTTCTTCGGTGCCCACCACTCCGACCCCGCCCGGAGTCAGGCTGGCCGGCGCGGCCACGCCGCGCGCGGTGATGGTGATGTCGTCCAAGTGGTAGGTGGGCGTCGTGGCGTTGGCGTCCTGACCAGCCCCGGCCGGATGGACGGCCAGGGCGAACATTCCCAGCAGGGCCAGGCCCTGGAGCATTCGGTTCATATCTTTCCTCGCGACAGTGATTTGGCCCGCGCGCCATGCATCGGACCGCCTTGCAAATTATATCCGGAAAAATTACAAATTTTTAAATCGTGCTACTTTTACCGGGAGATCCCATGCCATCACGTGTTCTGTTCGCAGTCGCCCTGTGGGCCTGTTGTTCCGTGGTCCTGGCCGAGTCGGCTCGGGCCGAGTTGCCGCGTGTTTATATCCAACGCGGGGAGCGCTTTCTGGCCATGGGCAAATACCCGGCGGCCATGGCCAATTATTCCAAGGTCGTCGACTGTTGCTCCGGCACCATGGAAGCGGCCGAGGCCCATAACGACATCGGTGTGATCCACGCCCGACAGGGCGACATGGACAAGGCCCTGCGCGCCTACGAGGCAGCCCTGACGCCCGTGGAATACCCGTTGGCGCGGTTCAATCTGGGCAAGGCCCACGCCCAGCTTTTCGCCGCTTCCGGAGATACGGCGCACCGGGCCAAGGCCGTGGAAAATCTTCGGCTGTTCGCTTCCTATCTGGACAGCAACGCGACCTTTCCGGCCGTGGTCAGCTTTCAGAAGGATGAAATTATTGAGTATGTGAACGCCACGCTGAACACGCTCGAAGCGCGCTGAGCAGGCGGCCCGAGGCGCGGAGTCCGTGCCTCGGGCCGCCCGGATGACTAGAGTTTGAGCTTCACGCCTTTGGCCTTCAGGGCCTTCACGCCCGCGCTGCGGTCCGTGTAGTGGGTGTGCAGCAGTTCGTGGGATTTGTGGCCGCAGGGACCGTCATGCAGAAAACCGTCCTTGGCGTAGATTTTCTGAATCATGGGGTTGTCCTGGGATTTTCTGAGTTTGTAGATTTTGGCGTCGGCCTCGTAGACCGAGGCTTGGCGCTTGCCGACAAAGTCCATGGCCGCGGCCGAGGCCGTCTTGGCGAAGTTCAGGCCGGTCACGGCCATGGCCGCGCCCACGCTGGCCAGCTTGAGGAAACTCCGGCGAGTCAGTTCCGCGATATTCATTGTACGTTCCTCCTTAACAGCTGATGCCGAAGCGTTTTTTGTACGTGTTCAGGATGCCAGGTCCCGCGTCGCCGATGCGCACGCCCGGATCAAGGGGTTGGCCGCCGCCGTTCACACAGCCGCCGGGACAGGTCATGATTTCGATGAAGTGGTATTTGGATTTTCCGGCCTTCACTTCCTCGCACAGTTTGGCCGCGTTCTCCAATCCGCTGGCCACGGCCACGTTGACCGGCCCGAACTTGGGCACGTCCACGGTGGCCGTCCTGATGCCTTCGCTGGCGCGCACGGCCTTGATGTCCGGGTCCTTGAGTTTGTCGCCGGACAGCACTTCATAGGCCAGGCGCAGGGCCGCCTCCATGACGCCGCCGCTGGTGGCGAAGATGGTCGCCGCGCCCGTGGCCTCGCCCAGAATCGGGTCCGGCTGCTCGTCGGGGAGACTCGCGAAATCAATCCCGGCCTGCTTGATCATGTAGGCCAGTTCGCGGGTGGTGATGGTCGCGTCGATGTCCCGGAAGCCGCTGGTGTTCATCTCGGGCCGCAGGCCTTCGAATTTCTTGGCGATACAGGGCATGATGGACACGGTGTACATCTTCTTGGGATCGGTCTTGGTCTGCTCCGCGCCATAGGTTTTGGCCAGGGGGCCGAGCATGGCGATGGGCGAGCGGCAGGTGGACACGTGGGGCAGCAGTTCCGGATAGAAGCTCTCCACGAACTTGACCCAGCCCGGACAGCAGGAGGTGAACTGGGGCAGGGGGTGCTTGGCGTCGGGCTTGGAGATGCGATTGATGAGTTCCGTGCCTTCTTCCATGATGGTCAGGTCGGCGGTGTACTCGTTGTCCCAGATCAGGTCGAAGCCGAGCTTGCGCAGGGCCGCGTGCATCTTGCCGCCGACGAAGGTTCCGGCGGGCATGCCAAAGGGTTCGCCCAGGCCGTAGCGCACGGCCGGAGCCGGCATGGACACGACCACGGTGTTGGGGTCCTTCAGTTTGGCCATGATTTCGTTCACGAATGAGACCTGCTCGTAGATGGCGCCGTACGGACAGTTGGTCAGGCACTGACCGCAGTTGATACAGGCGGCCGGATCGAGCACTTTGTGGATGTCCTGGTCATTGCTCGACTGGATGGCTCCGGTGGGACAGACCTCGGCGCAGTTGCCGCAGGCCTGGCATTTTTCCGGGTCCACCTGGACCATGGAAAACGTGGTGGGATCGGCGGATTTGGGCAGTTCCCCCGTGGACATGACTCCTTCGATTTCGATCATTCCAGCTCCTCCTTGGGCGTGCCGCCGGCAAAGCGGCGTTTGTTGTGCCACTAAAAATAATAAT
>CAYLNA010000184.1:0-4349 GCA_964384665.1 uncultured Desulfovibrionaceae bacterium
CTCGACGACGCCACGGCCGCGCGCCGCATCGTCGAGGACGGCATCCAGATCCTGGTCGACCTCAACGGCTACACCCGCGAGGCCCGGCTGAAGCTGGTCGCCCTGCGCCCGGCCCCGGTCATCGTCAACTGGCTGGGCTTTCCGGGAACCATGGCCAGCCCCTACCACCACTATCTCATCGCCGACGACTGGATCATCCCGGAAAGCCACGAACCGTATTACTCGGAAAACGTGCTGCGCCTGCCCTGCTACCAGCCCAGCAGTCGCGCCCGCGCCGTGGCTCCCCGCCCGAGCCGGGCCGGGGCCGGCCTACCCGAGGAGGCCATGGTCTATTGCTGCTTCAACGGCTCGCACAAGATCCACCGCGCCACCTTCGACCGCTGGTTGGCCATCCTGGCCCAGGTTCCCGGCAGCGTGCTCTGGCTTTTGAGCAGCGTCGAGGACACCCACCAGCGCCTGCGCGACCACGCCGCCCGGCAGGGCATCGCCGGGGAGCGCATCATCTTCGCCGCCAAGCTGGCCAACCCGGCCCACCTCGCCCGCTACGAGCTGGCCGACCTCTTCCTGGACACCACGCCCTACGGCGCGCACACCACGGCCTCGGACGCGCTGTGGATGGGCGTACCGGTGCTGACCTTGAGCGGCCGCTCCTTCGCCTCGCGCGTCTGCGGCAGTCTGGTCCGCGCGGCCGGTCTGCCGGAGCTGATCTGCTCCACGGCCGGGGAGTTCGTGGCCCGCGCCGTGGCCCTGGGCCAGGACCGAAGCGCCCTCGCGCCCCTGCGGGAACGGCTGCGGGCGAATCGGGAATCCTGCGTGCTCTTTGATATGCCCTTGCTGGTGCGCGAACTGGAAACGTTGTACCGGAAGATGTGGGAGGCATGCGCGCAGGGTCGCCTGCCCCGGCCCGATCTGGCCAATCTGGACGTCTATCTGGAGGTCGGGGGCAAAGCGGACCACGAGGGCGCGGAAGTGCAGCTGATCGGGGATTATCACGGCTGGTGGAGCGAGCGTCTAGCCGCGCGCCACGGATCGCGGCCCATCGAACCGGACCGCCGACTGGTCATGGGTCCCCGGTTCGCCTGATCCGGGGCGGGGCTTTGGCCACGCCAAAGGCCCGCGCGCGACAAACGCACCGCGAGGAAGACATGACAAAACTCATTTTGATCGCCCTGGCCGGAGCCTGCGGCACCCTCTGCCGTTACTGGGTCTCGGGCGCGGCCTATGATCTTTTGGGGCGGGACTTCCCCTGGGGCACCTGGGCCGTGAACATCCTGGGCTGCTTCCTGTTCGGTCTGGTCGCCATCCTGGCCGAGGAACGGGGACTGGTCTCGGCCCAGACCCGCCTCCTGATCCTGACCGGCTTCATGGGCGCGTTCACCACCTTTTCCACCTTCATTTTCGAAAGCGGCGGCCTGCTGCACGACGGCCAATGGCTGAAGCTCGCGCTCAACGTGGGCGGACAGAATCTGGTCGGTTTCGCGGCGCTCTATCTGGGGATCGGCCTGGGCAGAATCATCTAGGGGGACGCATGAACACACTCATCACCGTGAAATGCATGAAAATCTACATGGGCGAGATGGCCTCGTTCAACGGCCGGCCCCTGCACGAGGCCATCGTGGACGAGGCCCGGCAGCGCGGCATGGCCGGGGCTTCCGTGATGCGCGGCTTCATGGGCTTTGGCGCGAACAGCCTGCTGCGCACGGCCAAGATCCTGCGCCTGGCCGAGGATCTGCCGGTCATGGTCGAGATCGTGGACACGCCCGCCCGGATCGAGGCCTTCCTGCCCGTGGCCGACGCCATGGTCGAGGAAGGCAGCATCGTCGTCACCGAGGGTCAGGCCATCTTCCATCTGCCCCTGCGCATCCGCGACGTCATGACCACGGACGTGGCCACGGTGACGCCAACCACGCCCCTGACGGAGGTCGTGAACCTGCTCCTCAGGCGGGAGGTCAAGGCCGTGCCGGTCATGGACGACGCGAGAATCGCGGGCGTCATCACCGGCGGCGACCTGCTCGCGCGCGCGGGCATGCCCCTCAGCCTGGACGCGCAGTGCGCCCTGCCCGCCGCCATGCGCGACGAGCACGTGCGCTGCCTGGATTTTCGGAATCTGCTGGCCCGGGACGTGATGACCGCGCCCGCGCGGACCCTGAACATCAAGACCACGGTCCGCGACGCCCTGCGCCTCATGGCCAGGGGCGGCATGAAACGGCTGCCCGTGACGGCCGACGACGGCAGCCTCATGGGCATCGTCAGCCGGGCCGACGTGCTGCGGGCCATGGGCCACGCCTCGGCCGTGGCCGGACACCTCGACGTGCTTCCGGCCAGCCTGCGCGGCCTGGCCCGCGACGTCATGCACCGCGATGTCCCCACGGCCGGCCCGGATACGCCGCTGGCGGACATCCTGGAGCTGATCGTGGCCTCGCCCCTGCGGCGGGTGGTCATCGTGGATGAAGAAGGAAGGATTCAGGGCGTCGTGCATGACCGTGATCTGCTCGACCGGGTCGCGCGGGAGCAGTCGCCCGGCCTCCTGGCCAGCCTCATCGGCGTTCTGTCCCGCCGCGACGCATCGGCCACGGGCCTGCGCGGCGTGGCCCGCGAGGTCATGACCACCGGCGTCATCACCGCGCCCCCGGACATGCCCCTGGCCGAGGTCGTTCAGACCCTGACCGCGCACGCCGTCAAACGGATCGTGGTCGCCGACGAAGACGGCCGTCTGCTGGGCATGATCGACCGCGACGCGGTCCTGAGGGAGCTGGCTGGCGTGTGACCGCCAGCCAGTCCGGACTGAAAAACGGAGTACGGCGCTTGAAAAGGAACGGGTCAGGCTCCGGGGACCGCCGGAAGCGCGGCCTGGGCGGAGCATGACCGCGCGACACCGGCGCTCGACGAGGACCGGGCGGCATAGCTCAAAACATCCTCGTCGAAAATCATCTTGGCCTGGGCCACGGCGACATTCTCCACCGCCGCGAACCATGCCCGGAACTTGTCCCGCAGCCTCCGCCCGGCCGGAGTGAGCCGGTAGCCGCCGCGCTTGGCGCCAACGGTCTCGACCAGGACCTCGCCCAGGGCGTCCTCCGTGGCCCGCAGCTTGCCCCAGGCCGCGCGGTAGGACATGCCGAGGGACTCGGCCGCCTTGCGCAGGGAGCCGTATTCCTCGATCCGATCCAGCAACATGACCCGGCCCATGCCGAAATAGACGCTCTCGCCGGACTCCAGCCACAGATGCATGCGCACGGTTGGCCGTTTCATGGCTGACCTCACTTTCCGAACGAACATTTGGGATACGTGCAACGCTTGCACTGCATGCACAAACCGCCATGGCCAAGCCGGGCCAATTCCCGGCGCGTGGGCGAGACTCCGGCCAGAACCCTGGGCAGGAGAAGGTCCAGACTCGTGGTCTTGAAAAACAGCGCACAGGCCGGCACCCCGATCACCTCCACAGATCCGATATCGGCCAACAGCGTCATGGCTCCGGGCAGAACCGGCGCGCCGTAGCGCATGTGCTCCACGCCGGCGTCGGCCAGCCCCAGCCGGGTCACGTCGCCGGGATCGACGGACAGGCCGGCCGTGGTGATGAGCAGTTCCACGCCGCTCGCGACCATGTCCGTCACGGCCCGGCTGATGCGATCCCGGTCATCGGGGACGATGTCCGTGGCCGCCACCGGGCAGCCGAAGGCCTCGACCTTGGCGGTGATGATCGGAATGAAGCGATCCTCGACCAAGCCCTGGAACACTTCCGTGCCCGTGACCAGGATGCCAACCTTGAGCGGGCGCAGCGGGCGGACTTCCACCAACGGACCGCCGCCCAGCACATCCAGGGCGTCTTGCAGGACATCGCGATCGAGATAGAGCGGGATGGCCCGCGTGGCCGCGATCTGCTGGCCGCGCTCGACCACGCTGAAGGCGTGCCGCGTGGCGCACACGACGCCGGGGATGGCGTTAAGATCCTCCAGGACCTGCGCGTTGACCGAGAGCAGTCCCCCGCGCGCCGCGAACATCGTGATCTTGCCCTCGCGCGGCTCGTTCGCCCACTCCACGCCCGCCCCGGCCACGGCCTCGGCCAGCCGGAGCGCCGCGTCGTCCTCGTGCACCCAGGCCTCGTCCGTTCCGGCCTCGTCCTCCACGTAGACCTCGAACCGCCCCATGCGCTGCAAGCGGCAAACATCGCCCACGTCGAGCTTCTGGCCGCGCGCGAAGGCCGCGTCCTTGCTCTCGCCCGGCTCAATGCGGGTCATGTCGTGCAGGGCCGCGCGCCCCACCGCGTCCTCGGCCCGGACGATGCGCAGCTTGGGCCCGTCAAAGCCCAGTTCGCGCCGGTCATGGCCGCCGATCCAGCCGGCATAGGGCGA
>CAYLNA010000185.1:0-4343 GCA_964384665.1 uncultured Desulfovibrionaceae bacterium
AGGGAAATATGGACTGGCAGTACTTTTTCGAACTTTTCTTGGGTGGTCTGACCCGGGGCAGCATCTACGCCCTGATCGCCATTGGCTACACCATGGTCTATGGCATCATCGAGTTGATCAACTTCGCGCACGGCGAGGTCTACATGCTCGGAGCCTTCACCGGTTTGATCGTGGCCAGCGTCCTCGGCTTCATGGGATTTCCGGCTCCGGCCATCCTGGTCCTGGCGGCGGTGGCGGCCATCATCTACTGCGCCGCCTACGGCTACACCATGGAGAAAATCGCCTACAAGCCGCTGCGTGGAGCCGGGCGTCTGTCCCCGCTCATTTCGGCCATCGGCATGTCCCTTTTTTTGCAGAATTACATCATCCTGGCCCAGACCTCGGATTTTTTGCCCTTTCCCGGCCTGATCCCCGAATTCGCCTTCCTTGACCCCATCTCCCATGTCTTCGCCTCGTCCGACTTCGTCATCGTCGTGACCAGCGCCGTTTTCATGGCCGCCCTGACCGTGTTCATCAAGTACACCAAGATGGGCAAGGCCATGCGGGCCACGGCCCAGAACCGGAAGATGGCCATGCTCCTGGGCGTGGACGCGGACAAGATCATTTCCGTGACCTTCATTCTCGGTTCGTCCCTGGCCGCCCTGGGCGGCGTGCTCATCGCCTCCCATGTCGGCATGGTCAACTTCGCCATCGGCTTTCTGGCAGGCATCAAGGCGTTCACCGCCGCCGTGCTGGGCGGCATCGGCTCCATCCCCGGCGCCATGCTGGGGGGGCTGTTCCTGGGGCTGTCCGAGAGTTTCGCCACCGGCTACATTTCCAGTGACTACGAGGACGTCTTCGCTTTCACCTTGCTGGTGGTTTTTCTGATTTTCCGCCCCTCGGGCATCATGGGCAAGGCCAAGGTCGAGAAGGTCTAGGACGTCCGCAACCTGCGCATCGGGATACAGCAATGCATGAGTTCAAAAAATCGATTCTGGTCAGTATCTGGTTCATGTTCCTGACCTTTCCCATCATGGTCATCCGCGTCAACACCATCGAGAACACCGTGGATTGGCGCTGGGGAAATCTGGCCCTGATCGGAATCGGCAGCTTCGTGCTGTCGTTCGTGTGGAGATGGGCCTTGCGCCGCAAGGAGGCCGGGCGGGCCGCGTCCGGGCCCGGCCAGGGCAAGGGCGGCCTGCTGGCGACGGTGCGCGGCAACCCGCGCTTGAGTCGCGCGGCCCAGGCCGCGGCCCTGGCGCTTTTTCTGGTCATTCCCTGGCTGGTCACCACCTACCAGACCAACATCCTCATATCCTTCCTGCTCTACGTCATCCTGGGTCTGGGGCTGAACATCATCGTTGGCGTGGCCGGCCTGCTTTTTCTCGGTCATGCCGCCTTCTACGCCATCGGCGCGTATTCCTACGCCCTGCTCAATCAGTATTTCGGGCTCGGATTCTGGGCGGCCCTGCCCCTGGGCGGATTGATCGCGGCCCTGGCTGGCGTGGCCCTGGCCTTTCCGGTGCTGCGCCTGCGCGGCGACTATCTGGCCATCGTCACCCTGGGCTTTGGCGAGATCGTGCGTCTGCTGCTGGAGAATTGCAGCTCCATCACGGGCGGTCCTTCCGGAGTCTCCAACATCGCCCGGCCGGGCCTGATGAACATGGACCTGTCCGTGGCCGGAGCGAATATTTATATTTATTACATCGTGCTGGGAATGGCCGCGATCACCATTGTCGCCGTGTCCCGGCTCAAGGACTCCCGCATTGGCCGGGCGCTCCAGGCCCTGCGCGAGGACGAGATCGCCTGCCAGGCCATGGGTATCGACCGGGTAGGCGTGAAGTTGATGGCCTTTGGCCTGGGCACGGCCTGGGCCGGATTCGCGGGCGTTATTTTCGCGGCCAAGACGACCTTCATCAATCCGGCCAGCTTCACCTTTTTTGAGTCGGCCATCATTTTGTCCATCGTGGTTTTGGGCGGCATGGGTTCCAATCTTGGAGTCATCCTCGGTTCGGCCTTTTTGGTCCTGCTCCCGGAATACATGCGCGCTTTTTCCGAATACCGCATGATTCTCTTCGCCGTGGCCATGGTCGTGATGATGGTTTTCCGCCCCGAGGGACTGATTCCGGCCCAAGGGCGTAAGTACGTGATCGACGATCCCGATTTGAATGAAACAGCCGGAGGAAAGGCCTGATGCGCACGGTTCTCGACGTCACGTCCGTGTCCATGAATTTCGGCGGCCTGCGCGCCCTGAACGACGTGGACCTGCAGGTCGGCGCTGGTGAGATCGTGGCCCTGATCGGCCCCAACGGCGCGGGCAAGACCACGTTCTTCAACTGCATCACGAGCATCTACACGCCGACCGAGGGCGAGGTCTGGTTCACGCTCAAGGACGGAGCGCGGACCAAGGTCAATGGGATGAAGCCGAATCTGGTCACGGCCCTGGGCATGGCTCGGACCTTCCAGAACATCCGCCTCTTCAAGAATATGAGCGTGCTGGAAAACGTCATGATCGCCCGTCATTGTCGGACCAAGGCCGGAATCCTGGGCGCTCTGCTGCGGCCGGCCTCGGTCAAGCGGGAAGAAAAGGAAACCGTGGACCGGGCCTATGAGTTGCTCAAGTACATCGGGCTGCACAAATTCCACAACGAACTGGCCTGCAACCTGCCCTACGGAGCCCAGCGCCGCCTGGAAATCGCCCGCGCCCTGGCCACGGAACCCGCGCTGTTGCTCCTGGACGAGCCGGCGGCGGGCATGAACCCGCAGGAAACCGAGTCCCTCAAGCACCTGGTCCTGAAGATCCGCGACGAGATGGACATGGCCGTCCTGCTCATCGAGCACGACATGAACATGGTCATGAGCCTGTCCGAGCGTATCTATGTCATGGAGTACGGCTGCCTCATCGCCAGCGGAACGCCTGCCCAGATCAGCAGCGATCCGCGGGTCATCAAAGCCTACCTTGGGGAGGAAGCCCATGCTTGAACTCAAAAACGTCAGCACGTTTTACGGGAACATCCAGGCCCTGCACGAGATTTCCCTGACCATCCGCCAGGGCGAGATCGTGACCCTGATCGGGGCCAACGGCGCGGGCAAGAGCACCACGCTCATGTCCATCTGCGGCGGCGTGCCGCCCAAAAACGGCGAGATCCTTTTCGACGGGCAGCGCATCGACGCCATGAAGGCGGACCGCATCGTGCGCATGGGCATTTCCCAGGTGCCCGAGGGCCGGCTCATCTTTCCGGACATGTCGGTCATGGAGAACCTGGATCTGGGCGCTTTTCTGCGCAACGACAAGCAGGGCATCCAGCAGGATCTGGATTACGTGTTCGAACTGTTTCCCATTCTGGCCGAGCGCCGCAAGCAGATGGGCGGCACCCTGTCCGGCGGCGAGCAACAGATGCTGGCCATTTCCCGCGCCCTCATGGCCCGGCCCCGGCTCTTGCTCCTGGACGAGCCGTCCCTGGGCCTGGCGCCGATCATCATCGCCCAAATTTTCGACATCATCCGGAAAGTGAACGCAACCGGAACCACCGTGTTCCTGGTGGAGCAGAACGCCAATCAGGCGCTGAAAATCGCGCATCGGGCCTATGTCATGGAAAACGGCCGCATCACCCTGGAGGATTCGGCCCAGGCCCTGCTTTCCAACGAGGATGTCAAGAAGGCGTACCTCGGCCTCTAGGCCTTGGGTTTTCGACGCGAACATTTAGTCCTCCAACGCGTGAGAGGTGTAGATATGAACAAGATTCTCGGCAAGGCATTGACCTTTGATGATGTCTTGCTTGTTCCGGCCTATTCCGAGGTGCTGCCGGATCAAGTCATCCTGAACACGAAACTGACCAACGCCATCGAGCTGAACATCCCGTTCATGAGCGCGGCCATGGACACGGTCACGGAATCGCGCATGGCCATTTCCCTGGCTCGGGCCGGCGGCGTCGGCATCGTGCACAAGAATATGTCCATCGAGCAGCAGGCCCTGGAAGTGGTCAAGGTCAAGAAGTCCGAATCGGGCATGATCGTCGATCCGATCACGGTCGGCCCCGACGACACGGTCGGACATTGCCTGGAGCTGATGCGGGATTACCGCATTTCCGGTCTGCCCGTGGTCCTCGGTGACCAGCTGGTCGGCATTGTCACCAACCGCGACGTGCGCTTCGTGACCGATCCGGGAGTCAAGGTCCACGAGGTCATGACCAGCAGGAATCTGGTCACGGTGCCGGTGGGAATTTCCCTGGAGGACGCCAAGCGCCATCTGCACGATAACCGCATCGAAAAGCTCTTGGTCGTGGACGAGGGGAACAAGCTGAAGGGCCTGTTGACCATCAAGGATATCGACAAGGTCCGCAAATACCCCAACGCCTGCAAGG
>CAYLNA010000186.1:0-4341 GCA_964384665.1 uncultured Desulfovibrionaceae bacterium
TGATGGTGCCGAGCACGTTCTTGCCGCGCACCATGCCGGCATAGAAGATGGCCAGGCCTGGGACCATGAGCAGAACCAGGGCCGCGGACACGAGCAGAAAGGCCGTATCGCCGGAATTGATCATTGAAAACTCCTTGTGTGGAAAAATGGAAGGCCGCCCGGAGTCGGCCGTGGCCGGATCGAGACAAAAAGGCTAGCTTGCACAAAAATGTGTACTGCCATGTATAAAATCCTGGGCTCGTCTACAGATAGGTCACAAAAACGTCAACGAATTTGTAATCGATTGTCGTTGTTGTGTTATAATTGACAAAAATGTCCTGGAATGCGGGGCGGACTGCTGAGACGAAACGTGGCGAGTTCCGGGCGAGGCGCTGGTTCCAATGGCCGGTTGGAAGGAACCGACGCATTAGGTGCGTGTTGGGCCGTAGGGGCGACCGGCGGTCGCCCACCCCCGTGACAGCCTATCGGGCGACCGCCGGTCGCCCCTACGCGGTCTTCGGCGTTCCTGGGCGTTGTTCCAGCCGTGCGGCGGCATGGGCTTGATTTACTGGTGATCTGTTCTTTGCCAAGGACGGACCACATGGCCGTGCCCGCGTTCAGGAAAAACAGATGATCAAGAAAGTAGGGCGTTATGAACACCAAGCAATTCCCGATTCTGTTCGATTCGTGGTATGGAATTGTGTCCGGCGCGATGTTGCTGCCTCCCGCGAATTCTTACGTCGAAGTGGATGACGAGGCGGTTCGCGTGCGCATGGGCTGGGCATTTCGCGCTCATTTTCCAAGAACAGCCGTCGCCTCGGCCACGGAGGCGCATGAGCGTCCCCTGAGCCGTGGGGTGCATGGGTTCGCGGGCCGATGGCTGGTGAACGGATCGGCGCGTGGCATCCTGACGATCGATCTGATGCCGGTGCAGCGCGGGTACGTCATGGGTTTCCCAGTCCGTTTACGCCGGCTCATGGTCAGCGTGGCCGATCCCGCAGCGTTGGCGGCGGCGCTCGTGGGATCCGCCTGATCCGCGTCCGAGATCCGGAAACCGTCCCGCCAAGGCGTGCTCGCCACGCCCGTTTTTTGCCGATCAGCCCATGCGCGGCGAAAGAGCGTCCGTTTTCATCGCCCGTTCAGTCGTGGTTATGCCGCGCGCCATGGCGGAATCCCTCGACTGCGGCGTTGTCGTGGCAGGACGCGCAGTCGCGCAGCGTGTCTGGCGTTTGGCCGAGGTCTTCGTGGGCGTGGCGAATATAGGGCAGCTCGGTGATGCGTTCCGGCGTGGCCGCGCCGATTCCGGCCATGATCCGGCCGCCGAGGCGGCTGGCCCCCGTGTCCGCGGCGTTGACCGCGAGATACTGGCGTATGGCCGGCGCATCCGTCTCGTTCACGGCCACCGTGGCCCCGAAATGGCTGTCCAGTCCGTCCATGATGGCGGTCCAGGATCGGGCCGGGAGCAGGGGGGCCGGGTAGGCCATGTGACAGGCGCCGCAGCTTTGCGCGTACGCGGCCGGGGCGGAGGTCATGGCCGCGCAGCCTCTGTCGTCGTGTCGGTCTTCGTCATGGTGTTCGCGACGCCGATTCTCGCCATGATGGTCGTGGCGGGCCAGGGCTCGGTCCGTCGCGGCCCAGGCCAGCAGGATCGTGATGACCGCCAGCCCGATGATGGATGCGTGTTTCATGGAAGTCCTCCTGTGCTGTTCGAGACATTTTCGTCGGGATTCCGCCGGCGCCGCAACGCGATGCAGCGGGGCGCGTTTCTTTGATGGACGCGGGAATAGACGCCGAAACTGAGCTGAAACTGAGGACGGAAAATGGGTGCTATTTTTCCGGCGGCATGGGCAGGCGCACGGTCACGGTCAGTCCCGAGGCCGCGACCGGGTCGGTGTGGCTGAAATCAAGGCGGCCGCCGAGATTTTCGGTGATGATCGCCACGATGGCCAGCCCAAGTCCGGAGCCTTCGGTCCGGTCTCCCTGGCGCCGGTAGAACGGATCGCGGACGCGGGTCCACTCTCCGGCCGGAATGCCCGGTCCGGAGTCTTCGACGCCCAGGGCCAGCCCTTCCGGGTCGCGTCTGAAGCGAACCGTGATCACGCCGTGCTCCGGCGTGTGGCGCACGGCGTTGTCGAGCAGATTCCGGAGGATGGTGGTCAAGGCCATGGGCGGGAAAACGGCCTCGATATCTCCGCCCCGATCCAGGCCGAGGTCGATATTCTTGGCTTCGGCAGCGGGCAGCAGGTCCTCCAGAACGTCGCGCAGCATGTCGCCCATGACGATCCGTTCGGGTTCGCCGTAAAGACGTTCCTGGGCCCGGGCCATGGCCAGAAGCTGGGAGATGAGCAGCTGGCAGCGTTTGATGCCGCCGCGCATGGCCGTCAGGCGGTTCTGGCCTTCGTCGGACAGACCGATGGTGTCGAGCCCTTCGGCTTGCAAGGAAATGGCGGCCAGGGGCAGACGCAGTTCGTGGGCCGCGTCGGCCACGAAGTGGCGCTGTAACTCCGCGGATTTGGCAATGCGGGCCAAAAGCCCATTGATGGCCGTGATGAAAGGGCGGATTTCCGTGGGCAGGCCATCATGGGGCAGGGGGGCGAGATCGGTGTTGTCCCGGTTGTCGATGTCCTTGGCCAGGGCGTGCACGGGCCGCAGGAAATGCCTGACCAGAACCAGGACCAGTCCGCCCAGGCAGAGGGTCAGCAGGAGATAGGGCTCCATCTCGTCCATGGCCCGGCTGCGGGCGATGGACGCGCGCAACGCCAGCGGTTGACCGGCCACATACCGGGCGCCGTCTTCCCGGCTGACCACGAGCAGGCGCCAAGCCCTGCCGTTGACGGTGCGATCCTGAAAGCCCTCGGGCAGATCCAGCGCGAGGCCGCCCAGACCGGAAGAATCGCCGGTCGGCACGGGTAGTCGCCGCAGGGCTGGGTGCTGGGCGTCCTTGTGCCGGTGATGTTCGGGAGACATGGTCAGGGTTTCGTGGAAGGCGGCGCGCAGCAGATCGGTGTCCTGCAGATCGGCCATGCGATGGTGCAGGGCGTGATAGGCCATGAGGCTGGCCAGGATTCCGAACGCGAGCACCGCCAGCGACATCCACAGGGCCAGATTGAACTGCAGGGAGCGTCTCAGTCCGCCTGCTTGTCCACTCTCCATCCCACCCCCCGCACGTTTTTGATGGTTTCCGCGCCGAACTTGCGGCGTATGGAATAGATAATCGCCTCCACGGCGTTGCTTTCCACTTCCTCGCCCCAGCCGTAAATGGCTTCCTCCAGCTGGCCTCGGGAGAGGATGGCCCCCGGCCGCCGTAGCAGGGCTTCGAGCAGGGAGAACTCGCGGGCCGAGAGGGTGGCCGAGATGCCGCTGGCCGTCAGTTCGTGCGTGGCCAGATCCAGGTGCAGCCGCCCGTTGCCCAGGGCGCACGCCGCCGTTCCGCTCCGTCTGCGCGTCACGGCCCGCAGCCGGGCCAGGAGTTCGGGCATGGCGAAGGGTTTGACCATGTAATCGTCCGCGCCGAGATCCAATCCTCGGACCCGGTCCTCCACTGCGTCCCAGGCGGTCAGGATCAGGACCGGCGTGGCGTCGCCCCGTCCCCGGAGTTTTTCCAGGACCGTGAAGCCGTTTCCGTCCGGCAGGCCGAGGTCGAGCAGCACGGCCATGTATCCCTGAACGGCCATGGCCTCCAGGGCGGAGCGCCCATCTCGGACCCAATCCACGGCATGGGCGGTGTCCTTGAGGTTTTGGGCCACGGCCGCGCCGACCATCCGGTCATCCTCGACCAGCAGAATTCTCATCGTGCCTTCTCCAGCCGCTTGTTCGCGCCGGTCAACGGCCGGCGGCCACCCATCTTGCGTTTTGACCACGCCAGGAGCGGGCGGCGCGGTGGTGTCGCGCCCGTTGTTCGATTTTCAAATCAACGCATAACCTTCAAGAGGCATGGAGTGCTTCGCCGAAGACTCCTGCAATGACGTAATACGTCATGTCGCCATTGCGAGCGACCATGGGGAACGCGGCAATCCAGCCCTTCCTTGAATGCGGCCATGACTTTGAATGGAATGAGGTGCGGGCTCCGGATGTCTGCGTCCTATTCCAGAGCGTGACAATTTTATGGAATTTCATGGGGCTACCAGGATATTTTCTCTGCCACAAGCCCATGCATGGCGAAGTAGCGCCCGCCTTCCATCTCCATCATGATCACGTCCCGCTTGGCGTATTCGTTGTCGCTTTCCAGCCATTCGTCCCAGGCCTGTTTGTTACAGCGCATGTCGAAAGCCGCGCGCATGGTCAGGCCCGTGCACTGCAGCCACAGCTCCCGCCACCAGGACAGGGTGCAGAAGTTCATGCTGTCCACCCAGTACGGACGCA
>CAYLNA010000187.1:0-4338 GCA_964384665.1 uncultured Desulfovibrionaceae bacterium
TCTTCATCAGCGCCCTGGGGGACGCGGCGGACAAGATGCGCGCCTTCGCCGCCGGAGGGGTCGACTACGTCACCAAGCCCTTCCAGCACGGAGAAGTGTTGGCCCGGGTCAAGACGCATCTGGATTTACGCCGGGCCCGCGTTTCCCTGCGCCAAGCCCGCGACATCCTGGAAGAGCGGGTGCGCGAACGCACGGCCGAACTCGAGGCGCAAACCGCCCGCCTGCGGGAAAGCGAGTCCCGCGCGCGCGGCATCACCGACGCGGCCCAGGACGGCATCGTGATGATGGACGCGAACGGCCGCGTGACCTTCTGGAATCCGGCGGCGGAGCGCATTCTCGGCCATGCCGAAGCGGAAGCCCTGGGCCGGGACTTGCACGAACTGCTTGCCCCGGCCCACCATCTGGAAGCATTCAGGGCCGCGTTTCCCAAATTCCGCGTGTCGGGCGCGGGAAGGCACGTGGGCGACATCGTCGAACTCACGGCCCGCCGCAAGGACGGTCAGGAGATCGACATATGCCTGTCCCTGTCCGCCGTGCGAGTCCAGGGACAATGGAACGCGGTGGGCCTTGTGCGCGACATCACCGAGCGCAACCGCATGCAGGCCATGATGATGCAGACCGAAAAAATGATGAGCCTGGGCGGTCTGGCCGCCGGCATGGCCCACGAGATCAACAACCCCCTCGGGGCCATCACCCAGAACGCGCAGGTGCTGGCCATGCGCCTCGGCGGCGACGTCCCCGCCAACCAGGAACAGGCCCGGGCTGTCGGCTGCGACCTCAAAAGCATCCAGACCTACATGGAAAAACGCGGGGTCTTTACCCTGCTCGACGCCATCCGCGCATCCGTGGTCAAGGCCACCACCATCGTCCGCGACATGCTCGAATTCAGCCGCCGCAGCGAATCCCAAAAGGAAGAAGCCGTTCTGACCGAAATCCTGGACAAGGCCCTGGAGCTGGCCGCCAATGACTTCGACCTCAAGAAAAAATACGATTTCAGGCAGATATGCATCATCAAAAACTATGAACCCAACCTGCCGACGATCATGTGCTCCCGGGTCGAAATCGAACAGGTGGTGCTGAACCTGCTCAAGAACGCCGTGCAGGCCATGGGCGAAAAAGACTACGCGGACGCGCGGCCAACCATCACCGTGTCCGTGGCCAGACAGGGCGACGCCCTGCTCCTGACCATCGCGGACAACGGCCCAGGCATGGCCCCCGACGTACAAAAACGGGCCTTCGAGCCCTTCTTCACCACCAAGCCGGTGGGCGAGGGCACGGGCCTGGGCCTGTCCGTTTCGTACTTCATCGTCGCCACCAACCACGGCGGGACCATGGAACTCCAGTCGCGACCCGGCGAGGGCGCGAGCTTTCTCATCACCCTGCCACTGCGCCCAAACTCCGCCCACGCCGCGAACTGATCCGCCCGCAGGATCGCGGGCATGTAGGCGCGCCTCACGCGAGGGGCTCGGGCTCCGCAAATGCGGCCGAAGCCGGGACCTCGGGCTGAAGAAGCGGAATCTCCACCACGAAGCGGGTCCACTCCCCGCGCGTGCTTTCGACGCGCATGACCCCGCCGTATTCCTCGACAACGATGAAATACGACACGGACAGGCCCAGGCCCGTGCCCTCGCCCACCGGCTTGGTGGTGAAGAAGGGATCGAAGACCCGGCTGCGGACGTCCTCCGGAACGCCGGGCCCGTTGTCCCACACGGACACGACCAGGATTTCCCCATCCCGGCGCAGGCCGATTTCCACCCTGGGCAAATCCACGGGGCCGAACTCCTTGGCGACCACGGCGTCGGCCGCGTTGTGGATCAGATTCAGGAGCACTTGCTGGATCTTCTGGCTTTCGCAGACCAGGGGCGGCAGGTCCGGCTCGATGTCGAGAACCAGATTGATCTTCCGAAAATCATAGTCCGTGCGCAGGTCAAAGCTGGTCCGAGCCAACTCTAGGGTCGACTCGATCAACCCGGCCATGTCGCACGGCCGGCGCGCGCCGGGCTGACAGCGGCTGAAGGCGAGCATTCCGCGCACGATGCCGGCGGCGCGCTGCCCGGCCTCCCGCATGGTGTCCAGCACGCGCGGGATGTTCCGCTCCCGCGCATACAGCCCGACATGCTCGAAGGCGACGCCCAGATTCCGGGCGACCTCAAGGTTCCGGGGCAAGTCCTCGAACAGACGCCGCCGCAGGGTCTGCACACTGCCCAGCATGGCCGCCAGGGGGTTGTTGATCTCATGGGCCATGCCGGCGGCCAAACCGCCCAGGGACAGCATTTTTTCCGATTGCAGGATCATTTCCTCGAAATGGAGGCGGGCCGTGACGTCGTCGATGCGCACGACCACGCCCGGCGCTTCCAGAAACGCCAGGGGATAGATCAGCACGTCCTCGTACACGCTCCGCCCTTTCACTTCCCGCCGCACCCTGGGGCAGGCGACCTGCTCGCCGGAATCCAGGGCCTCGCGGACCATGCCCAGCAGCGCCGACCTAGCCGGCCAGACATCGCCCAGGAGCCTGCCCTGCGCCTGCTCCAACGCGACGCCGCTCGCTTCCTCGGCGGCCCGGTTCCAGTGGATGACCCGACCCGAGACATCGACACCGATCAAGACCGAAGGCATGGCGTCCACGGTTTCGCGCAGCAGCCGGCGCAGGCGCGCGGCCTCCAGCTCGGCCCGTTTGCTGTCCGAACGGTCCGTGATCACGGCCAAAATCCGGCCGGATGCGGCCGGAGGCATGACGCGCAGCCGGATCCTGGCTGGAAACGAGCCCCCGTCCTGACGCCGACATGTCCACTCGAAGGACAAAGAGCCCATGCGAGTGGCGGCGCGCAGCTTCTCGTCGAGATCGTCCGGGGACGCGCCCCGCGCGTCGAGGTCAAAAATCCGCATGTCCCGGCACTGCTCCAGAGCGTGCCCGAACATATTGGGAAAGCGGCGGTTGCACTCCTCGATGCGCCCATCCGCGCCCAGAACCAAGACCGTGTCCGGCAAGGTGTCCAGAAGTCCGCGCAGCCGCGTCGCGTGGGCGGCGAAGGACAGTTGGGCTTCATTGAGACGAACGGCCATCTCGTTCAAGGCCGCGGCCAAGCGCCCCACTTCGTCCTGACTTTCAACCGGCGCCCGCCAGTCCAGATCACCCCGCCCGATTTTCTCCGTCAGACCGGCCAGACGCCGCAGAGGCCCGGACACCACGGCGGCCGCGCCCACAGCTCCGGCCGCGACCAGCATGGACCAGCCCAGGAACACGCCGACGGCCGTCATGGCCTGAAGCCGGATCGGCGTCATGGACGCGGCCGCCGGCAGGGCCCGAATCAGACGCCACGGCATGGAAGACAACGCGACGCCGGCGCAGTGCATGAGCCGGGGATCATCGGGATGCAGCCGCGACATGGTGAAGGGTTCCGAGGCCAATCGACCCAAATAGGTCCGCACCGGCTCCAGGGCCGAGAGGTCCTCGTCCCGCAAGGCCGTGTCCAGGCGCAGACCGAGCTGCAGGGCCACGCGCTCCTCGTGGGTCAGCGGCAAGAGCGGCGCGAAAATCGTCTCCGGCCGCAAGCCATCGGCCAAGCGGAGGCCATGCTCGTCGAGCAGCAGCACGAACGCTTGCCCATCCCCTGAACCGGAATGCCGGAGCAGATGAGCTTGCAGGATGCTGGCCTCGTAGCGGACGCGCAACATGCCGACCTGCTCGCCCCGAGGGTCTCGGATCGGGCCGCAGAAATACAGCGAGGGCCGCCCCGTCACCGGTGAAATGAGCACCGGCGAGACCGTGGGAAGCCCGGAATTCATGGCCTGGCGGAAATAGAACCGCACACTCTTGTCCGGCAAGACATCTCGGGCGGACGTGTCGATGACGCTCAGGCCGGACTTGTCGAGCAAGGCGTACGAGGAAATGTGCACGGGGTCGCGACGGCGGCAGGTGTCGAGGAAGGCCCGGATTTCCCGTTCCAAGTCGGGACCGCGCTCGGACGGCGGCAGCATCAGATAGCGCGCGAATCCCGGCAGAAGCGCTTCACCGCGGACAGTATTCAAAATCGTGTCGAGCAGGGCGTCCACGCTCGCGGCGTCGCGGCTGGCCATGCCGAGCAGATTTTCGTGAATTTTCTCGTGCAGGCCGCCGAACATGATACGGTTGGTCAGCATGGACAGGAGCAGCAAGGGGGCCAGGGACAAGGGCAGACTCAGGGCCAGGAATTTTTCCCGCAAGGACAGGGACCGGAAAGCGCGGCCCAGGAGGAACAGGATGGCCGCGACGCACCCCGCGCAGATCGCGCACAAGCCAACCAAAATCCAGCCCGGCATGCCAAGCCAAAACGCCTCCACCACCGGAATCCCCAACAC
>CAYLNA010000188.1:0-4314 GCA_964384665.1 uncultured Desulfovibrionaceae bacterium
GCTTGGATTTCAGCCATGCGCACGGGGCGCTTCATTTCCACCACGCCGATGGCCCCGAGCACGCGCGTCGCGGCAACATAGGAAATGTCCCGACACGGGGCAAGGCCGCGGGCCAAACCGCGCTCTATCCTGGCCACATGACCGGCCCAGTCCCCGGCGGCCAAAAGGCCCAGGGAGGCCCGGGCCACGGCGCAGGCCAGGGGATTGGCCATGAAGGTCGGACCGTGCATGAACACGCCGGGGGAGCCCTGGCACACGCCCTCGGCCACGCGATCCGTGGCCAGGGTCGCGGCCAAGGTCATGTACCCGCCGGTCAGGGCCTTGCCCAGGCAGAGGATATCCGGACT
Organism: uncultured Desulfovibrionaceae bacterium; assembly: GCA_964384665.1. GTDB lineage: Bacteria > Desulfobacterota > Desulfovibrionia > Desulfovibrionales > Desulfomicrobiaceae > Desulfomicrobium. The sequence continues at coordinate 348 of CAYLNA010000188.1, forward strand.
GACCCCGGCGTGCTCGCAGGCAAAGAATTTGCCGGTGCGGCCAAAGCCCGTGGCGATCTCGTCGGCGATGAAGAGCGCGTCGAACTCGTCGCACAGCTCGCGCACCCGGCGCACATACATGGGGTGGTAAAAATGCATGCCGCCCGCGCCCTGAACCACGGGCTCCAGGATCACGGCCGCGATTTCGTCATGATGACGCTCCAACGCCTCGCGCAGGGGACGGATGTCGGATTCGTCCCAGGTCTCCCCGAACCGGCATTCCGGCCGGGGCGCGAAATGATGACGGGGCAGGACGTTGTCGAAGATGTCATGCATCCCATTCACCGGATCGCACACGCTCATGGCCGCGAAGGTGTCGCCGTGATAGCCGCCGCGAATGGTCAGCAGGCGGCTCTTTTCCGGACGGCCCTGACAGATCCAGAACTGAAAGGCCATCTTGATGGCCACTTCCACGGACACGGAGCCGGAATCGGCCAGAAAAACCTTGGTCAGGGGTGCTGGCGTCATCTCCACCAGCGCCCGGCACAATTCCACGGCCGGGGCGTGGGTCAGGCCGCCGAACATGACGTGGGCCATGCGGGAAAGCTGGTCCGCGAGCGCCGCGTTCAGCGCGGGATGGTTGTAGCCGTGGATGGCCGCCCACCACGAGGACATGCCGTCGATGAGTTCGCGGCCGTCGGCCAGCTTCAGGCGCACGCCCGAGGCCGAGGCTACCTCGCGCACGGGCAAGGGGTTCGTGGTGGAGGTATAGGGATGCCAGATGTGTTCCCGGTCAAAGGCGAGGATGTCGTTCATGCGGTATTTTCGGAGCGGGGTTATGGGGAATTGCGCTCCCTTGCGTCTTGGGCTAGCGCCCAATGCGCGAGGAAACACATGACTGCTATCCCACCAGAGTTTGATCTTCAATCCTATGATTTCGACCTGCCCGAGGCCCTCATCGCCCAGGACCCGGCCGAACAACGCGGCGCGTCGCGGCTTTTGGTCCTGGACCGGGCCACGGGCGAGATCCGCGAGGCCCTGTTCCCGGACATCGCCGACCTCTTGCCCGAGGGCGCGCTGCTCGTGGTCAACAACACCAAGGTCCTCCCGGCCCGGCTCATTGGCCGCAAGGATTCCGGGGGACGGGTGGAATTCCTGCTTCTGACCCCGCTTGCGCTGATCACGCCCGAAGCGGGACCAAACGGCCTGTTCACGGCCGAGGCCGAGGGCCTGCTCAAGGCATCCAAGGGGCCGCGCCCGGGCGAGGTGCTGCATTTTCCCGGCATCGAAATCCTGGTCCTGGAAAAAGGCGACTTCGGGCGGGCCCGCGTCCGCATGACCTGGAGCGGCGATCTGGCCACGCATTTTCTGAACCAGGGGCGCATCCCCCTGCCGCCCTACATCCGCCGCGAGGATCGGGCCGAAGATCACGCCCGCTACCAGACCGTCTATTCCCGCCAGGACAAACTCGGGTCCGTGGCCGCGCCCACGGCCGGACTGCACTTCACCCCGGACATCCTGGACTCCCTGACCAGCCGTGGCGTCACGCGGGCCGAGATCACGCTTTACGTGGGTTACGGCACGTTCAGCCCGGTCCGGGCCGAGGACATCCGCGAGCACGCCATGCACGCCGAATACGCGGAAGTCAGCCCAGAAACAGCGGATCTGCTGAGTCGGGCCAAGGCCGAGGGACGGCCCGTCGTGGCCGTGGGCACGACCACGACCCGCGCCCTGGAAAGCATGGCCGCGCGGCGCGGCGGCATCGGTCCATTCCAGGGCTGGACGGACATCTTCATCCACCCCGGATACCGATTCCAGGTCGTGGACCAGCTCGTGACCAACTTCCACTTGCCCCGCTCTTCCCTAATCATTATGGTCGCCACACTCGCGGGCAGGCGGCGCATCCTCGATGCGTACCAGCACGCCGTGCGCCGGGGCTTCCGCTTTTTTTCCTACGGCGACGCCATGCTCATCCGCTAACCCCGCGTCCATCGGGACACAGCTCCCACGCACCGTCATCCCCCCGTGGAGGTATTCCATGCCAAGCAGAGTCGAGTTTCGGGAAGACCGCTGCAAGGGCTGTTTGCTCTGCACCGAGGTCTGCCCGACCGGCATCATCCAGCAATCCGGGCGTTTCAATCAGAAAGGCTACAAAGTGGCCGAGGTCACGCCGGAAAACATGGCGACATGCAAGGGCTGCGCGTTCTGCGCCATGATCTGCCCGGACTACGCCATCAATGTCTACAAGACGAAATCCGGAGGCGAGGCATGAGCGCACCCAAACGTATTTTCGTCAAGGGCAACGAAGCTATCGCCCGCGGCGCCCTGGCCGCGGGCATGAAATGCTTTTTCGGCTACCCCATCACGCCCCAGAACGACATCCCCGAATTCCTGTCCTCGGCCCTGGTCGAGGCCGGCGGCGAGTTCGTGCAGGCCGAGAGCGAGGTCGCGGCGGCCAACATGCTCATGGGCGCGGCGGCCTGCGGCATCCGGGCCATGACCTCCTCGTCGAGCCCCGGCATGTCGCTCAAGCAGGAGGCCATCTCCTACATGGCCGGCAGCGAGATCCCCGGCGTGCTAGTCAACGTCAGCCGCGGCGGCCCGGGCCTGGGCGACATCGGCCCGTCCCAGGCCGATTATTTCCAGTCCGTCAAGGGCGGCGGCCATGGCGACTACAAGCTCCTCGTCCTGGCTCCGGGCACGGTGCAGGAAGCCTATGACCTGACCATCAAGGCCTTCGACCTGGCCTTCAAGTACCGCAACCCGGTCATGGTCCTGGCCGACGCCATCATCGGCCAGATGAAGGAACCCGTGACGCCGTGGACGCCCGAGAACCGCGACCCCGAGGAAGGACAGGACTGGGGCCTGCAAGGGGCCAAGGGCCGCGAGCCGCGCCTGATCAAGTCCCTCTTTCTCGACGACGGGGCCCTGGCCGGCCAGAACCTGAAGCTCCAGGCCAAATACCAGACCATGCAGGCCGAGGTGGATCAGGAACTCTTCCTGACCGAGGACGCGGACCTCATTGTCGTGGCCTTCGGCTCCATCGGGCGCATCACCAAGAGCACCATCCGCAAGCTGCGCGCCCAGGGCAAGAAGGTCGGACTGGTGCGGCCCATCACCCTCTTCCCCTTCCCCTCGGATGTGCTCCTGAACCTGGCCAAGCAGGGCAAACGCTTCCTGACCATCGAGCACAACATGGGACAAATGGTCGAGGACGTGCGACTGGCCATCCGGACCGTGGCGGACTCGGCATTTCATGCCCAGTTGCCGGGCAACCTGCCAACGCCGGACGATTTCGAAGAACCCATCTTGAAGGCGCTGGAGGGCCGCGCATGACCCAGGAAATTCGCGTCACCAACTACCCCGAGGTCCTCACCGACCGGCCCACCCACTACTGCCCCGGCTGCCACCACGGCACGGCGCACCGGCTGGTGGCCGAGGCCATCACAGATCTGGGCCTGGTCGACAAGACCATCTGCATCGGCTCCATCGGCTGCTCGGTCTTCATCTACAATTACCTCACCCTGGACGCCATCGAGTCCCCCCACGGCCGCGCGCCGGCGGTGGCCACGGGCGTCAAGCGCGCCCGGCCGGACAAGATCGTCTTCACCTACCAGGGCGACGGAGATCTGGCCTCCATCGGCATGGCCGAGATCATGCACTGCGCCAACCGGGGCGAGAACATCACCACGATCTTCGTCAACAACACGGTCTACGGCATGACCGGCGGCCAGATGGCCCCGACCACCCTGGTCGGCCAGAAGACCACGACCTGTCCCGGCGGCCGCTGCCGCGAGAACGAGGGCATGCCCATCCGCATGACCGAGATCATCGCCTCCCTGGGCGGAGTGGCCTTCGCCGAGCGCGTGGCCGTGAACAACGTCAAGAACATCAAGAAGGCCAGGAAGGCCGTGGCCAAGGCCTTCGAATACCAGACCAAGGAGATCGGCTTCTCCTTCGTGGAAATCCTGGCCACCTGTCCGACCAA
>CAYLNA010000189.1:0-1661 GCA_964384665.1 uncultured Desulfovibrionaceae bacterium
CGATACGGCAGGTAGACGTCCTCCAACGCGGTCATGGTGGCGGCCGCGCGGACAGCCGTTGCCAGATCCGGCGTCAACAGCGCGCGTTCGGTCAGGGAGGCGAGGATGGCCTCGCGCCGTTTATGCAGCTCGCGGGCTGCGTCCAGGCCGTCGCGCACGGCCTGGATGGCCACTTCATCCAGGCCGGTGGTCCGTTCCTTACGATAACGGGCGATGAAGGGCACGGTCGCTCCTTCGTCCAACAACCCGGCCACGGCCGTGACCTGAGCGGTCTTGATCCCGACAAGCGTGGCGATACGCTCGAACATCACGCGATCCACATCCATGACATCACCTCAAAAGGGGCCCATACGCCCCACGTTGAAAAACAGGATGACCGACCGGAATCAGTCGGAGGAATTCAGCTGGTGGGAATGGTTCTTCCACAGGTTCCAGAGCGTGCCCTTGGACCACTCGCCCTCGCCGGACAGGGTCGGCACGCCTTGGTCCCGGAATTCACGGCAGATTTGGGAAAAGGTCAGGTCCTGGGCGCGCAGGTCCCGGATTTTTTCCAGAACCAAGCGCTTGGAACCGGAGAGGGGGCGCGGCGACGAAGCAACGGCGACGGGCGGGAGTGTCGGAGCCTGACCTTCGGCCAGAGCCCGCACCAGGGCGGTCAGCTCGGCCAGATCCCGGCGCTGGGCCGCGATTTCGGCCTTGAGCGCCGCCACTTCGGCCACAAGGGTCTTGACCGAAACGGCCTCGCGCTCCTTCGAGCGGGCCAGGGCTTCGTCGCGGATCTGCTTGGCCCGCTGCCGGGCTTCCTCGGACAAGCGGCCCATGCCCTCAGACCCGCGCGCTCTGGCGAAAAAAGCGCACGCAGCCCCAGGAAAGTGCATAGGACAGCGCCAGCCAGACCAGCATGACGCCGATCCGCAGCCGCGCGTCCGGAGCCACGGCGGCCATGTCCGGCAGGATGGAATTGCCCACGAACATGAAGAGCATCCACAGCACCATGCGCATGAGGTGAAAAACGTCCACGGCCCTGGAGCGTTGCCCCAGGGCCAGGAGGATGCAGATCACCACCAGACAGAAGACGAGCATGCCTATCTTGAGCAGGTCCATGTTTTCTCCGCCTAGGGTAGGGCCGACACGGTCAGTCCGTTGTCCACGGCCGAGACCCGAACCATGGTTTCCTTGCCGATGCGGGACTTGAGGTATTCCTGCAAGAGCACCTTGACCATTTCCTGACGGCTCATTTTGTTCAGATATTCCCCGGACGCGAGCAGCTCCTTGAACGGATTGGCCTTAACCTCGGCGTCGTTGGACTGGCCGATGGCCGCGACGTAGGGCGAAACCATCTCGCGCAGGGCCTCGGGCTTGGACTGAGCCAGGGCGCGGTATTTGGCCGCCAGTTCCTCGGCCTTGGGCAGGGCCGGAGCTTCGAGCACGGCCTTGAAATCGGCGGCAAAGCGTTTGATGCCGTTCAGGATATGGGTCTGCTTGACCATGTTCATCTTGGCCCAGCCCGCGTTCAGCCATTTGAAGGAGCCGACGCGGAGCACGCCCTTGGCCGCGTCCGGGACATAGATCAGGACCGAGCAGGCGTCGTACATGTAGGAATCGACCCAGCCCAGGCCGGTCTTGGTCAGCCCCGTTTCCTCGGAATAGAGATAGTTCCA
>CAYLNA010000189.1:1761-4305 GCA_964384665.1 uncultured Desulfovibrionaceae bacterium
GGCTACATAAGCGCACGTTTTCCGAAAGCAAGGTCATCCATGTCAGAAACCGCCTCCGCCCACATTTCCGCCAGCCCCGGCCATTTGTCCATCAGCCTGTCCGGCGAGTTGAACCTGCGGACCATCCCGGCCGTGCTCAAGACCCTGCCGCGCGGCCTGGACCATCCCGTCCCCGAGGAGATCCGGGCCGATCTGGGAGCCGTGACCCGCATGGACGACTGCGGGGCACTGGCCATCACGCACTTGGAGCGCTTGGCCCGGGAGCACGGCATCCCACTCCATCTGGACAACACGCCGGAACACGTGCGCGAGCTGCTGGCGTTTCTCCGCCTGGACGCGGCGCCAGCCCAGGCTCCGGCCAAGCGGCCGACGCCCAACATCATCATCCGCTTCGGCCTGAAGACCATGAAGGTCCTGGATCAGGCCGAGGATCACATCTCCTTTGTCGGCGAAACCACCGTCACCCTTCTGTCCCTGCTGCGCCATCCGGGCCGGCTGCGCATGGGCGACACGGTCAATTACATGTATTCCGTGGGCGTGGACGCCCTGCCCATCGTCGGGTTGATCAGCTTTCTGCTGGGCCTGATCATGGCCTTCATGTCGGCCGTGCAGCTCCAGCAGTTCGGGGCGAACATCTATGTCGCCTCCCTGGTGGCCCTGTCCATGGTCCGGGAACTGGGGCCGATCATGACCGCCATCATCGTCGCCGGCCGCTCCGGTTCGGCCTTCGCCGCCGAGATCGGGACCATGAAGGTGTCCGAGGAAGTGGACGCCCTGATCACCATGGGCTTTCAGCCGACCATGTTCCTGGTCGCGCCCAAAGTCATCGCCTCGGTCCTGGTCGTGCCGCTGCTGGCCCTCTATTCCAACCTGTTCGCCATCGCCGGCGGGCTTCTGATCGGCGTGTCCACCCTGGACCTGACGCCCAATTCCTACATGCAGCAGACCATGAACACGCTGACCATCTTCGACGTGAACTGGGGCATCTTCAAGAGCGCCGTCTTCGCCCTGCTCATCGCCACGGTGGGCTGCTTCAAGGGCTATCAGGTGCGCGGCGGCGCGGCCAGCGTCGGCCAGGCCACGACCTCGGCCGTGGTCACGAGCATTTTCCTGATCATCCTGGTCGATTCGGTCCTGGCCGTGGTCCTGAGGTACTGGCGGCCATGACGGGCTCACCGGTCATTTCCGTGCGCGGCCTGACCATGGGCTTCGGGGCGCGGACCATCATGGAAAACCTGGATTTCGACATCCGGGCCGGCGAAATTTTCATCATTTTGGGAGGCAGCGGCTGCGGCAAGTCCACCCTGCTCAAGCACATGGTCGGCCTGCACCGCCCCAAGGCCGGAACCATCAGCATCGCCGGCCTGCCCATGAATCCCGACGATCCGGACACGTTCAAGCGCATCCTGACCCGCATCGGCGTCATGTACCAGGGCGGGGCGCTTTTTTCGTCCATGACCCTGGCCGAGAACATCGCCCTGCCCATCAGCGAATACACGGACCTGGACGAGCAGGCCACGGCCGACCTGATCCGGCTCAAGCTGCGTCAGGTGGGCTTGGAAGGATTCGAACACCACTTGCCCGAGGAACTCTCCGGCGGCATGAAAAAACGGGCCGCCATCGCCCGGGCCCTGGCCCTCAACCCGGAGATCATTTTTCTGGACGAGCCCTCGGCCGGCCTGGACCCCATCAGTTCGGCCGATCTGGACATCCTCATCCTGCGCCTGAACCGGACCCTGGGCACGACCTTTGTCGTGGTCACGCACGAGTTGTCCTCCATCTTCACCATCGCCAGCCGGGTCATCATGCTCGACAAAGAGACCAAATCCATCATCGCCGACGGCGATCCGCGCGTCCTGCGCGACACCAGCGCGCACCCCTTCGTGCGTCAATTCTTCAACCGACAGCCTGACCTGGAGACATAATGGCTTCCGCTCGCGTGCATTTCGCCGTCGGCCTGTTCATGACCGCCGGCCTGGCCCTGGCCACCGTGGCCGTCATTTGGCTGGGCATGAGTTCCTTCCTGGACAAGGGCGAACTTTTCGTGACCTATTTCGACGAATCCGTGCAGGGACTGGGCGTCGACTCCCCGGTCAAGTACCGGGGCGTGCCCGTGGGCCGGGTCAAGCAGATCCGCATCGCTCCGGATTACCACCTGATCGAGGTCCTCATCGCCATCGAGAGTGAAAACGTCGGCAGCGGGGACAAGTTCACGGACTCCGTGGCCAGCATCGCCAATGTTGGCATCACCGGCGCCATGTTCGTGGAAATCGACAAGGCCGCGCCCGGCACGGACCACCTGACGCCCAAACTGTCCTTCGAGCCGCCCCACCCGGTCATCGCCTCGCGGCCGTCGAATATCAAAAAACTGTTCCGGGAGATCGACCTCATCGCGTCCAAGATCCAATCCGTCGATTTCCAGGGCATTTCCCGCGAGGCCATGGCCGCCTTCACGGGCCTCAACACGGCCATCGAATCGGCCCAGGTCGGGGCCATCGCCACCGATGTCCGCGCCCTGCTGGCCAGCGTCAACGCCGCCGCCAA
>CAYLNA010000190.1:0-4267 GCA_964384665.1 uncultured Desulfovibrionaceae bacterium
CCATGCATAAACACATCTGGCTCTGGATCGGCGGCGTGGTCGGGGTGCTGACCATGGGCGCGCTGCGCTTTTTGGGCAAATCGACCAACATCTTCGGCCTGCTTGCGGGCATGGCCGTGGTCATCGCCATCCTATCCGTTCTGGTCATCCGCTATGTGAACCGGAAGTGGTGAATCCGGCATAGACCTCGGCCCTGGATCTGGCCGCCGCCTCGAGCACCCCGACCCGGCTGTCCACGAAATCATAAACCTTTGGTTGAACTTTTCCGACTCCCGGCCGCAGCACCCGCCCCAGGTACTGGATCAGCCGGCCACTGAACTTGATCGGCGTGGCCAAAAAAAGCGTGGTCAGGTTGCTGGCGTCAAACCCCTCGCCGATGAGCTGGCCCGTGGCGAAAACCGCCCGCACCCGCCCGGTCTGAATCCACGCCACCAGCTGCTTGCGCTCCGGCAAGGGCGTGTCGCCGGTCAGGATCGCGCCCCCCAGGCCATGCCGTTCAAGCAACAACGCCCACAGCCCCCGGCAATGGCTTTTGCGGTCGGACAAAATCAGACTCACGCCCTGCCCGTCCCGAATCTCCCGCGCCACCTCGTCCACGATGAGCGCGTTGCGGGCCGCATCCTCGGTCAGATCAACAAGGATCTGGCTGTACTCCTCGGTGGGGTCGCGGTGCGTGGCGAAGGCCGTCTCGCGGACGCGGATTTCCGGACGCAGAATGGCCCCGCTGTCCATCAGTGCCCCGCCGTCGATACGGGCGTGCATCGCGCCCAGATGCCAAAAGATAAGGCTCGTCAGGCCGTCGCGGCGGTATGGTGTGGCCGAAAGTCCCAGGGAATAAGCGCAATCAAAGGCGCTCACGGCCTCGGTGAAGGTCCGGCTCGGAGCGCGGTGGCATTCGTCGACCACGATATGGCCGATATGCTTTTTGAGTTCCTTGGCCCGGCTGTACACGGACTGGACCGTGGCCACGGTCACGGCCTCGCCGACCTTGTCCCGGCCGCCGCCGATCATGCCCACGGCCGCGGCCGGGATGCCCAAAAACTGCTCGACGCGCTCCACCCACTGCATGGCCAAGTCGCGGGTATGGACGATGATCAGGGCCGGCTGACGACGTTGGGCGACGAGGTACAGGCCGCACACGGTCTTGCCCGCCCCCGTCGGGGCGCAGAGGGTCCCGAAGCGGCGGCGCAGCATGCGCGCGCAGGCGTCGAGCTGGTACGGGCGCAGTTCACCGACAAAACGGAAATCCACTTCCGGCAGCAACCGACGGTCATCCTCATAGTCCACGGCCTCGCCGTGCTCCGCACAGATCCGGGCCAACCGTTCGCCGTAGCCGCGCGGAACAATGAGGCCGCCGTTCGTGCGGGTGGAAAAAAACTTCAGATGGCGGGAAACCTTGTAGTTGGTCCGACCCATTTTCTGGTTTTCCAACCATTTGGGATTTTCCAGAGTCAGATCGGCCACGATCTGGGCCGCGATGGGCTCGGGGATGTCGGACAAAAACAGCTTGTGGGCGATCCGGCAGCGCATCAGCCTTCCTGGAGCAGACAGCGGGTGAAATCCGAGGGCAGGCGGACCACTTTCCGCGCGGCGTAATCGAAACAGACCATGCCGGTCTTGACCCTGGCGATTTCCTCGCCGTCGTCCAGACGGCTGAACCAGAAAATCAGATCGAAACTGGAATGACGCACATCGGCCGCGCCCAGGGCGATCCGCAGTTCATCGCCCATGAAGGCCTCGCGGTGGTAGGTCAGAGCCGCGTCGGCCATGATCAAGCCCGCCCCGCCCACGTCCATCTCGGACAGGCCCAGTTCCGACAACCAGCGCACCCGCGCCTCGTGGGCAAAGGCCAGGACCCGGTCGTTGCCGAGGTGGCCGCCGTAGTTGATGTCCCCGACGCGCACGGTCAGGTGGGTCCGGAACAGCCAGTATTCGGGCAGATCGATCTGCACGCGCATGTCGCCTCCTCAGGAATTCAAATTCACCAGATTTTCGCCCTGGCCGATGACGGCCAGGACGTCGCCGCGTTGCAAGGGCCGATCGGCGCGTGGCACGAAGGTAAAATTCTTTTCGCCCAGAATCTTCACGGCCACGACCTGAATGCCGAAAGCATTGGTCAGATTGAGTTCGCGCAGGGTCTTGGCGGCCCAGTGGTCGACCGTCAGTTCCTTGAGAATGACGTTGTGCCCCAGGGGCAGATAGTCGATCAGGCCCGGCACGGCCAATTTGGCGGCCAGCTGTTCGGCGGCGTAGCGCTCCGGAAAGATGACCTCGTCGGCCCCGACCTTGCGCAGCACCTTTTCGTGATCCCGGCTGACGGCCTTGACCGTGACCCGGCGGCAGCCCAGCTCCTTCAAAAAGAGCGTGATGAGAATACTCGCCTCCATGGAGCCGCCCGTGCTGACGATGACGTCGCCCAAATCGGCCAGGCGCAGTTGCTTCAGCGCCACTTTGTCCGTGGCCTCGGCCAGATAGGCCTGGGTCAGAATCTCGGACGCGGCCTTGACCTTGTCCGGGTCGCTGTCCACGCCGACCACGACCTGGCCGTGATCGCGCAGGGATTGCCCCAGGCTCATGCCGAACTTGCCCAGGCCGACAATGCCAAATTCCCGCTTATCCATGGTTCCTCCTACCCGATGAGCATGCTCTTTTCCGCACGCGAAAAATGTTCCCTGGTCTGCCAGGCTTGGAGCATGGACAGAAAAACGATGGGCCCCAGTCGGCCCACGAACATGAGCAGCATGATGACCAGTTTGCCCGGCGTGGACAAATGCGAGGTCAACCCTGTGCTCAGCCCCACTGTGCCGAACGCCGAGGCGGCCTCGAAGAACAGCTCGATGAACTTGCCCCGGACTATCTGGTGCGACACATTGGCCCCCTCGGTGATGGTCAGCACGAAGACCGAGCCCAGAATCAGGACAAAAGCCATGATGGACAGAGTCATGGCCTTGTTGATGGTCGAAAAATCCACGCCGTAGCCGTCCACCACCACCTGGTCCCGGCCCTTGATCTGAGCCGCGCCAAAGGACAGCAGCACGCGCAGGGTGGTGGTCTTGATGCCGCCGGCGCAGGACGCGGGCGAGCCGCCAATGACCATGAGCAGGATCATGACGAACAGGGCCGTGTCGGTCATGGCGCCGATGTCCATGGTGTTGAACCCGGCCGTGCGGGCCGTGACCGACTGAAACAAGGCGGGGAGCAGGACCGAAAGGGCGTGTCCCCCGTTCTGGCGGAATTCCGTCCAGAAAAAAATCACCCACCCGACCACGATCAGCCAGAAGCTGGTCCGAATGACCACGGCGCTCTGCCAGCTCAGGCGCGCGCTCCGCTCCCGCCGCAACCGCGCGCGCAGGTATCCAGGCATCTCGATCAGGACATAGAACCCAATCCCGCCCAGGATGATCAGGGCCATGAAAACAAAGCTGATGGGCCAATCATTGGCGAAGCCCATCAGATTGTCCGGATAGAGCGAGAATCCGGCATTGCAGAACGCGGAAACGGAATGAAAAAAGGCGCTGAACCACCCGATCCCGCCCAGGCTGAACGCGTACAGGGCCACGGCCCCGACAGTCTCGATACACACGCAGACCAGGACCATCTGCTTCAGGAACTGACCCAGATGAAAGGCCGGATCGCTGAGCAGGGACTGTCCCACGGCGATACGGTCGGTCATGGAGAGCCGTCGCCGCCAAAGGTAAAAGACCAAGCTGGAATAGGTCATGACGCCCAGACCGCCGATCTGGATGAGCATGGCGATAACAATCTGACCGAAGATCGAATAGGTCGAGCCCGTGTCGACCACGGCCAATCCGGTCACGCAGGTCGCGGAGACCGAGGTGAACATGGCGTCCAGCAAGGACACGGGCTCGCCGCGCAAACTCATGGGCAAATGGAGCAAAAGCCCGCCCAAGACAATGACCGCGGCGAAGAAATAGACCGGCAAAAACGCGGGCGAAACGAACTTGGCAAGCGTGGCGTTCATGGTTCTTCCTTCATTCCAACGCCGCGGCCAGCAGGGCGCGGGTGTAGTCCTCGGCCGGGGCGGTGAAAAGCGCTTCCGTGTCCCCCTGCTCCACGACGCGGCCATCCTTCATGATCAGCACCCGGTGGCACAGGGCCCGGACCAGGGCCAGATCGTGGGTGATGAACATGTAGGTCAGGCCGAAACGGGCGCGCAGATCGCGCAGCAGTTCCACGATCTGGAACTGCACGGTGCGGTCCAGGGCCGAGGTCGGCTCGTCCAGGACCACGAACTTGGGCCGCAGAA
>CAYLNA010000191.1:0-4251 GCA_964384665.1 uncultured Desulfovibrionaceae bacterium
CCGCCAATAATGACGCGACCATCGGCAACATCATCGCCGAGGCCATGGGCAAGGTTGGCAAGGAAGGCGTCATCACCGTCGAGGAAGCCAAGGGTCTGGAGACCACTCTGGACGTCGTCGAGGGCATGCAGTTCGATCGCGGTTACCTGTCCCCCTATTTCGTGACCAATCCCGATAAGATGGTTTGCGAAATGGACAATCCGTTGATTCTCATCAACGAGAAGAAGATTTCCAACATGAAGGAACTGCTCCCCGTGCTGGAGCAGGCCGCCAAGATGGGCAAGCCCCTGGTCATCATCGCCGAGGACATCGAAGGCGAAGCCCTGGCGACCCTGGTCGTCAACAAACTGCGTGGCACCCTGCAGGTCGTGGCCGTCAAGGCTCCCGGCTTTGGCGAGCGCCGCAAGGCCATGCTCCAGGATATCGCCATCCTGACCGGCGGCGAGGTTGTTTCCGATGATCTGGGCGTGAAGCTGGAAAGCATCGTCCTCAATCAGCTTGGTTCCGCCAAGCGCGTGGTCATCGACAAGGAAAATTCCACCATCGTCGACGGCGCCGGCGAAGCCGAGGCCATCAAGGCCCGCGTGAAGCAGATCCGCAACGAAATCGAGGAAACCTCCTCCGATTACGACCGCGAGAAGCTGCAGGAACGCCTGGCCAAGATCGTCGGCGGCGTGGCCGTGATCAATGTTGGCGCGGCCACCGAGACCGAAATGAAGGAAAAGAAGGCCCGCGTGGAAGACGCCCTGAACGCGACCCGCGCCGCCGTGGAAGAAGGCATCGTGCCTGGCGGTGGCGTGGCCCTGGTCCGTTGCCAGGCCGTTCTGGATACCGTCAAGCCCGCCGATGACGACGAAGCCGCCGGCGTGCAGGTCATCCGCCGCGCCATCGAGGAGCCCATTCGTCAGATCTGCGGCAACGCGGGTGTCGAAGGCGCCGTGGTCATCGACAAGGTCCGCCACGGCAAGGAAGACTTCGGCTACAACGCCGCCACCGGCGAATACGAAGACCTGCTCAAGTCCGGCGTCATCGATCCCAAGAAGGTGACCCGCATCGCCCTGCAGAACGCCGCGTCCGTGGCGTCCCTGCTGCTGACCACCGAATGCGCCATCGCCGAGAAGCCCAAGGAAGAAGCGGCTGCTCCGGCCATGCCCGGCGGCATGGGCGGCATGGGCGGCATGTACTAAGTTCCATATACACATGAAAAAGGCCGGGAAACCGGCCTTTTTCATTGCAAGCCGGGCGGACGCGAGTCTGTCCGGCTTTTTTTTCGCGGTGCTCCGCGTTGCCTTGGACCGGGATGATCGCATAGGCTCGCGATGTCGTTTCCCTCATCGCCGGAGTCTCTCATGCCCCTTACCCCCGCGTTGCACCTGGTGGCCCAGGATTCCGAATTTCGGAAATTCCACGATCTCATGGCCCGCAAGGTTCAGAACATTCTTCTTGTGTCCACGGCCTACGACGCTTGGGTCATGGAGGAAGACTGCAAATTGTCCGAGCGCATCGTGTCCGAATATCGCGGCCTGAACCTGAGCCGGCCGCCGCGTCTGACCTGGGCCTCCAGCGCCGAGGAAGCCCTGGCCGTCCTGGCCGAGCGTGTCTTCGAGCTGATCATCCTCATGCCCCAGCTCGCCGAGCAGGAAGGCGTGACCCTGGCCCGGCGGATCCGGGATCTGGGTCTGGGCATTCCGGTTTATCTGCTGACGCACCGCGAGGTGTTCCTGCCTGGCGAGGCCCCGCCCGAGGGCATCGACCGCCAGTTCGTCTGGACCGGCAACGCCGACCTGCTCGTGGCCCTGGTCAAGAGCGCCGAGGACGCCATGAACGTGGAGTCCGACACCGCGAACGTGGGCATCCGCGTCATCATCGTGGTCGAGGATTCGCCGCGCTACCAGTCCTGCCTGCTGCCCATCCTCTACCGCGAGTTGGTGGTCCAGACCCAGGAGGTCATCCGCGAGGGACTCAACCAGGAACACCGTCTGCTGACCATGCGCTGTCGGCCCAAGATCCTCCTGGCTAGCACCCACGAGACCGCCCTGGCCCTGTTCGAGAAGTTCGAACCCTATGTGCTGAGCGTCTTGTCCGACGTCCGCTTTCCGCGCGGAGGGGTTCTCGACCCGCTGGCCGGCGTGGATCTGCTGGCCACGGTCAAGGCGCGACGCTTCGACATTCCGCTCCTTTTGATGAGCAACGAGCCGGACAATGCGGAACACGCGACGCGAATTCCGGCCACCTTCGTGGACAAGAATTCGTCCGCGCTCCTGGCCGACGTGCGACGGTTTGTCCGCGACCACCTGGGCTTCGGGAAGTTCGTGTTCCGGGGCGAGGACGGCGCGGAGATCGCCAAGGCCGGCAGCCTGTTCGCGCTGGAGGAGCGGTTGCGGACCATTCCGGCGGACGTGCTCATCCGCCATTCCCGGCTCAACGACTTTTCACGCTGGTTTTTCGCCCGCACCGAATTCGAGCTGGCCGACCGTCTGCGGCCCATGAGCGAGAAGGATTTCGCCTCGCCCGAGCAGCTACGGGCCGGGGTCATCGCGATGATCCGGGCCCGGCGCGAACAGCGTCAGAAAGGCATCATCGCCAGTTTCAACCCCAGCGATTTCGACCCGGCCACGGATTTCTTCAAGATCGGCGAGGGTTCCCTGGGCGGTAAGGCGCGGGGACTGGCGTTTCTTTTTTCTCTTTTGAACCGCCTGCCCGGCCTGCGGGAGAAATACCCCAAGGTCGATTTTGTCGCGCCCAAGACCCTGGCCATCGCCACCGAGGGCTTTGACGCCTTTGTGGAGTTAAATGACCTCAAATCCTTGGCTCGTCTGGATATCCCCGACGCCGAGGTGCTGGCCCGATTCGAGGCCGGTCGCTTTCCCCACCGTTTGCGTCGTCAGCTCAAGTCGTTCCTGGCCCATGTTGACCATCCCCTGGCCGTGCGCTCGTCGAGCCTGCTCGAGGACGCCCAGTTCCAGGCCTACGCCGGGCTGTATTCCACGGTCATGGTCCCCAACAACAACGCGGATCTCGATGCGCGTCTGGAAGAGCTGATCCTGGCCATCAAGCAGGTCTACGCCTCCACCTTTTACCAGGCTCCGAAGGCGTTTTCGCGGCGGGTCAGCCAGCGCACGGACGAGGAAAAGATGGGCGTGCTCGTCCAGCAGGTCATCGGCGAGGACTATGGCGGGGACTTTTATCCGGCTATTTCCGGCGTGGCCCAGTCCTACAATTATTATCCCTTTGGCCGCTTGAAGCCCGAGGACGGGGTGGCGACCATCGCCCTGGGTTTTGGCAAGATCGTGGTCGATGGCGGCCAGACCCTGCGTTTTTCGCCCAAGCATCCGAACATTCTGCCGCAATGCCCGACTGTGGAATTGGCCCTGCGCACGGCCCAGACCGAGTTCTTCAGCCTGTCCCTGGAGCGCTGGCCCTGGCCGCGCACGGATTTTTCCCTGACCCGGCGCAACATCGTCGAGGCCGAGAGCACGGGGCCGCTGGCGCTCGTGGCCTCGACCTTTCTGCCCGAGGAAGGCCGCATCCGGGACTCGGCCGCCATTCCGGATCGGCCGCGCGTGCTGCTCTTCGCTCCGGTCCTGAAGCACAAGATCCTGCCCCTGGCCGAGATCCTGGGCGACGTGTTGGCCGTGTCCGAAGCCGCCATGGGCTGCCCGGTGGAACTGGAGTTCGCCTGCAACCTGTATCCGGACCCAACGCGCAAGCCGACCTTTTCCCTGCTCCAGCTACGGCCCATGACCGCCCGCGCCGACCTGAACCGGATCACCATCACCGACACGGACCGGACGAGGGCCTTTTGCCTGTCCTCCCATGCCCTGGGCAACGCGGAGAAGCGGGACGTGCGGGACATTGTCTTCGTGCGGCCCGAAACATTCGAAGTGGCCAAGACGGCCCAAATCGCCCAGGAAATCGGGCGCATCAACGCCCGTCTCACGGCCGAGGGCCGTAAGTACCTTCTGGCCGGTCCGGGGCGCTGGGGCACGGCCGACCGATGGTTGGGCATCCCGGTTGCCTGGAATGATATCTGCGGGGTGGCGGCCATTGTCGAGACCCAGAGTTCCCAGCTGCGGGTGGAACCGTCCCAGGGCTCCCATTTCTTTCACAATATCACCACACTGGGCATCAACTACGTCATGGTCTCGGGCAAGCCGGGCGAGCGCTTCGACTGGGACTGGCTGGTCGCCCAAGATCTGGTGGCACGTGACGAGCACGTGATCCACGTCCGTCTGCCCCGGCCCATGGTCA
>CAYLNA010000192.1:0-1555 GCA_964384665.1 uncultured Desulfovibrionaceae bacterium
GGATGACGTTTACTTCCAAATAGTCCGGACCGCAATCGTTGACCGTCAGGCTGATCCCGTCCAGGGCCACGGAGCCCTTGGGGATGACCTGGCGGCCGAAGTCGGAATCGAAGGCCAGACGATAGACGCGCGACTCCCCGGCCGGCCGGATGGACGCGACCTCGGCCAGACAATCCACGTGGCCGGAGACGATGTGCCCGCCCAGGCGGTCGCCCAGGGCCAGGGCCCGCTCCAGGTTGACGGGGGAGGAGGCGCGCAGGGCCCCCAGATTGGTCACGGACAGGGTCTCGGCCGAGGCGTAGGCCGTGAACCAGTCCTGGCCGAAGGTTTCCACGGTCAGGCAGACCCCGTTCACGGCGATGGACTCGCCGCCTTGGTAGTCGCGCAAGGGAAAATCCGGACGGATGGTGAAGCGGGTTTCATCGCCGCGTCGGTCCATGCCGGCCACGCGGCCGACGCCTTGGATGATGCCGGTGAACATGCCTTACTCCTTGGGCCGCAGTCTGAGATAGAGATCGGCGCCGATCAAACGGTGTTCGACCAGGCGGAAATTCCAGGCCTCGTCCATGGTCGCGATGGAGCGGCCGGCGAAGGCCGCGTGGGCCTCGTCGTCGCCGACGACCTTCATGGCCTGGAAAAGGCGCAGTTCGTCCATGAGGCCCTGGGCCTGGAGCGACGTCGCCAGATGCCCGCCGCCCTCGGTCAGGACGTAATGGCATCCGCGCTCCCGGCGCAACAGGCCCATGCCCTCGGCCAGGTCCAGACCGTTGTCGCGGGCGGGCAGGCCCCAGACCGTCGCGCCCAGATCCGCGAGGCGCGCGGCCCGGCGGGAGCGGCTTTCGGACTCGGTGGTCCAGAAGACGGCGTCCTCGGGTCGGGTCGCGAGCAGGGCGGATTCGTGGCGTTCATCGGGCAGGGTGCGCGTGACGATGACGGCCAGGGGCTGGGGCCCGGAGTGGTCCTCCACGCGGCAGGTCAGGCGCGGGTTATCCGCGCGGTAGGTCCCGCCGCCGACCATGACCGCTCCGCACCAGGCGCGCAGCTTGTGGACTTCGGCCCGGGAACCTTCGCCGGAAATCCAGGCCGAATGCCCGGTGCTGGTGGCGATCCGGCCGTCCAGGGTCGTGGCCAGCTTGACGATGGAAAAAGGGCGGTCCGTGTCCTGCCAGACTCGGAAATCGGCGATGAGGTCGGCGCAGGCCCGAGACCGGATGCCGGTCCGCACGCTCACGCCGTGGCTTTCCAGGAATTCCTTGCCGCCGCCGGTCACGCTTCGGTTCGGATCCAGGCTGCCGATGACCACGGTTCGGATTCCTGCGTCCAGGATGGCCTTGGTGCAGGGCGGGGTCTTGCCGTGATGGTTGCACGGCTCCAGCGTCACGTAGAGGACGCATTCGGCCGGGTTTACGCCTTTGGCGGCGGCGTCGCGCAGGGCTTCGACCTCGGCGTGGGGCTGGCCGCAGGCCGTGTGCCAGCCTTGGGCGACAATCCGGCCCTCGCGCGCCAGCACGGCCCCGACGCAGGGGTTGGGCGCGGTTTTGCCCCGTCCCAGCTC
>CAYLNA010000192.1:1655-4246 GCA_964384665.1 uncultured Desulfovibrionaceae bacterium
AAACGAAGCAACCACAGGACCGCCGAGGCGACCCTGTGGTTGGTGAAAGCCACGCATGACGCGGCGGATTACCAGGCGAATAGGGGGAATTGTCCGGCGAATTTTTCCACTTCCCGCCGTACTTCGCCCAGCTTGGTCTCGTTGTCCAGATTCTGGAGCACGGCCACGATCCATTTGGCCACCTTGCGCATGTCGTCGGCCTTCATGCCGCGCGTGGTCAGGGCCGGGGTGCCGACGCGCACGCCGGAGGTGACGAAGGGGGAGCGGGTCTCGAAGGGCACCGTGTTCTTGTTGACGGTGATGCCGGCCTTGTCCAGGGCGATTTCCGCGTCCTTGCCGGTGATGTCCTGCGGGGTCAGGTCCATCAGCATGAGATGGTTGTCCGTGCCGCCCGAAACCAGACTGTACCCGGCCGCGGTCAGTTCCTGGGCCAGGGTCTGGGCATTGATCAGAACCTGCTGTTGGTAGTCCTTGAACTCCGGCTTGAGGGCCTCGGCGAAGGCCACGGCCTTGGCCGCGATGACGTGCATCAGCGGACCGCCCTGGATGCCGGGGAAGATCTGGGAGTTGAGCGTCTTGCCGAATTCCTCGGAACTGAGGATCATGCCGCCGCGCGGACCGCGCAGGGTCTTGTGCGTGGTCGTGGTCGTGAAATGGGCGTGGGGGATCGGCGTCGGGTGCAGGCCCGTGGCCACCAACCCGGCGATGTGGGCCATATCCACCAAGAGCTTGGCGCCGACGCTGTCCGCGATCTCGCGGAAGCGGGCGAAGTCCAGGGTGCGGGGATAGGCGCTGGCGCCGGCGATGATCAGCTTGGGCTGGTGCTCCTTGGCCAGGGCCTCGACCTCGTCGTAATTGATCTGGCCGCTTGCTTTTTCCACGCCGTAGGACACGACCTTATACAGTTTTCCGGAAAAATTGACCGGACTGCCGTGGGTGAGGTGCCCGCCGTGGGACAGATTCATGCCGAGGATGGTGTCGCCGGGCTCGATGGCCGCGAAATACGCGCCCATGTTGGCCTGGGAGCCGGAGTGGGGCTGGACGTTGGCGTATTCGGCCTTGAACAGCTGTCGGGCCCGCTCCATGGCCAGGTTCTCGGCCATGTCCACATATTCGCATCCGCCGTAGTAGCGCTTGCCCGGATAGCCTTCGGCGTATTTGTGGGTCATGACGCTGCCCATGGCCAGGCGCACGGCGTGGGACGTGAAATTTTCCGAGGCGATGAGTTCCAGCTTGGTGATCTGGCGGTTGGTTTCCAGCTGGATGGCTTTGGCGATCTGCGGGTCCTGACGTGTGAGTTCGTCCATGGCTCCTCCCAGGGGCTGAGCCGCGCCGGGCGCGGCGGTTATTCGAAGCGGCGCAGGATGATGGAGGCGTTGGTGCCGCCAAATCCGAACGAGTTGCTCATGCCAATGCGCGGGTTGACCCGACGGCTGGCGTTGGGAACGTAATCAAGGTCGCAATCCGGGTCGGCGGTCTGCTGGTTGATGGTTCCCGGCACGATGCCCGTTTGCAGGCTCAAGGCCGTGAACACGGCTTCCGCGCCGCCGGCCGCGCCGAGCAGGTGGCCGATCATGCTCTTGTTGGCGGTGATGGGCATCTTGTAGGCGTGATCGCCGAAAACGAGCTTGATGGCCTTGGTCTCGGTTTTGTCGTTGAGCTTGGTCGAGGTGCCGTGGGCATTGATGAAATCAATGTCCGTGGGGGCGCATTCCGCGTCGCGCAGGGCGCTTTTCATGGCCAAGGCCATGCCCGCCCCGGATTCCTCGGGCGCGGTGATATGGTAGGCGTCGCCCGACGCGCCGTAGCCGATCACCTCGGCGTAAATCTGGGCTCCACGGGCCTTGGCGTGCTCCAGTTCCTCGAGCATGAGCAGGCCCGCGCCTTCGCCGATGATGAAGCCCGTGCGGTCGGCGTCAAAGGGGCGGCTTGCGTCCTGGGGATTGTCGTTGGCCGTGGACAGGGCTTTCAGGGCGTTGAAGCCCGACACGCCCATGGGCGTGACGGTCGACTCCACGCCGCCGGTGATGCAGGCCTTGACCCGGCCGAGCTTGATGTCGGAGAAGGCGTAGCCGATGGCGTGCGTGGCCGAGGCGCAGGCCGAGGTCGTCACCAGGTTTGGGCCCTTGGCGCCGGTGGTGATGGACACCTGTCCCGCGCCCATGTTGGCGATGAGCATGGGAATGTAGAAGGGGGAAATGCGGCGCGGACCGGACTGGAGCAGCTTGGAATGGAATTCCTCGATGGTGGACAGTCCGCCCAGGCCGCAACCCAGCAGCACGCCCACGTCCTCGGCGTTCTCCTCGGTGATGGTCAGCCCGCAGTGCTCCATGAGTTGCTTGCCGGCGGCCACGGCGATCTGGACAAAGCGGTCCATGCGCTTGGCTTCCTTGGCGCTCATGTACGCGGTCGGGTCGAAATTCTTCAGCTCGCCGGCGATTCGTGTTTCAAAGTCCGAGCAGTCAAAGAGCGTGATGGGGCCGATCCCGCTCACCCCGGCGACAAGGTTGTCCCAGCTTTCGCGCAGGGTCTCGCCAATGGGGGTCAGGGCCGAAAGTCCGGTCACGACAACGCGTTTTCCAATCATGATC
>CAYLNA010000193.1:0-4240 GCA_964384665.1 uncultured Desulfovibrionaceae bacterium
AAGTAGTGCTAAAATATCTCAGCTGTCATGGCCTGGCAGCTCCGAGACCTTCCTGCCGGCCATGAACTTGATTTGCCGCCAGAGGAATTCGTGCTTATATAGCCCCGTGCCAGGAATGGCAAGTAAAAATCCTTGACAATTCAAAATAGCCAACTATACACAACCGCTTTCGAGGTGGATATGGTGGAACATTGGATTACGCTGACGGATCTCCCGACACTCGGTCGGGAATTTTCTTTTGATGACCAGGACATCTGGCGCGAACTTTGGGGGGAATTCCACTATGAGGCGGAAATCCTGACACCGTTGGCGACCACCATGACCATCATCCCCCAAGCCGGGGGCTATCTGATCCACGGCCGACTGACCGGCGCCCTGGCCATGCCTTGCCATCGCTGCTCCGAGGACGCCCGCGTGGATCTCGACCACGATTTCGACCTGTTCGAGGCGCACGAGGACGCGGAAGCCATCGAGGGCGAGGAAACCCATTTGCGCGGCACGGACGCGGGCTGGGAACTGAACGTGGCCGGCCTGCTGTGGGAGGAATTCCTCCTGGCCATGCCCGAAAAAATCCTTTGCTCCGACAAATGTTTGGGGCTATGCCCGCACTGCGGAAAAAATAGGAACCTGGACCCTTGCTCCTGCGGCGTCACGGAGAGCCAGTCTCCCTTGGCCCAGGCGTTGCGGAACGTTCACATCAAAACCACATAGAGCGCATTTGCCATAGAGGTGCCATCATGCCATTGCCCAAGAAAAAAATGTCCAAGTCCAGAAGAAACATGCGTCGCTCCCACGACCACGTCGCCATCCCGAACGTCGTGTACTGCGAATGCGGCGAACCCACCCTGTCCCACTGCATTTGCCCCGGTTGCGGCAAGTACAGGGGACGTCAGTACGCCAAGGGCGCAGATGCCTAAAGACATCTGTCTCGCCGTGGACGCCATGGGAGGAGATTTTGGCCCGGAAGTCAACGTTCCGGGCTCTCTCGCGGCGGCCCGAGAGACCGGCGCCAAAATCATCCTGGTCGGCGACGAGCCTTCCATCCGCGCGGAATTGGGCAAGCACGCCCATGCCGATGTGGACCTGGAAATCGTGCACACCACCCAGATCGCGGGCATGGCCGAAAAGCCCTCGGACATCCTGCGGCGCAAAAAGGACAGTTCCATCCAGGTCGCCTTCCGCCTCGTGCGTGAAGGACGGGCCCATGGCGTGGTCACGGCGGGCAACTCCGGCGCGGCCTTGGCCTGCGGGATGTTCATCCTGGGGCGCATCAACGGCGTGGACCGCCCGGCCCTGGCCTCCATCCTGCCGACCCTGAAAAAACCGGTCGTGCTCATCGACGTCGGCGCCAACGCGGACTGCAAGCCCTACAATCTGGTCCAATTCGGCCTCATGGCCGAGGTGCTGGCGCGCCATGTTCTGGCCATTCCCAGCCCCAAGGTCGGCATTCTGAGCATCGGCGAGGAAGAAGGGAAGGGCAACGCCCTGACCAAGGAAGCCTACAAGCTCTTGAAAAGCTCGTCCCTCAATTTCGTCGGCAATGTCGAGGGTCGGGACGTGTTCGCCGGAGAAACCGACGTCATTGTCTGCGACGGCTTTGTCGGCAATGTCGCCCTGAAGCTGAGCGAGGGGCTGGGCTCGGCCCTGGCCACCATGCTCAAGACGGAGCTGAAGAAATCCATCTGGTCCCGCCTGGGCACGCTCATCGCCCTGCCGGCCTTCAAGCGATTCGGGAAAAAGATCGACTATGCGGAATACGGCGGCGCGCCCATTCTGGGCTTGAACGGCATCGCCATTGTCTGCCACGGCGCGTCCAATGCCCGCGCCATCACCACCGCGCTGGAGCAGGCCGCCATCTTTGTCCAAAAAAAGGCCAACGAACAACTGGTCCAAGCTCTGCACGCAAACACGGAGTTGAGCCTTTTTTCTCGCGCCGGACAGTCTTCCATTTTCAAGCAGGAGGCCTCGGCCTAGGGCCGGTCCTTCCCCGACGTCATCACGCCGCACGAGGAATTTCATGTCATCACAGTGTTATATCGCTGGATTGGGTTCGCATCTGCCACGGACGCTCGTGACCAACGCGGATCTCGAACGCATGGTCGACACCTCCGACGAATGGATCCGGACCCGGTCCGGCATCGCCACCCGGCATTTCGCCCAGGATGACGAACCCTGCTCGGTCCTGGCCCACCATGCCGCCCGCGCCGCCCTGGCCGATGCCAACATGGCGGCCGAAGACCTCACCCATATTTTTGTCGGCACCTTTTCCGGCGACTACAGCATGCCCTCCACCGCCTGCCTGCTGCAGGACCATCTGGGGATCAAGGGCGTGCCGTCCTTTGATCTGGCGGCGGCCTGCTCCGGCTTTTTGTATGGGCTGGAAACGGCCCGCGCCTACACGACCCTCCATCCTCGGGCCCGCGTCCTGGTCGTGGGCAGCGAGGTCGTCACGTCCCGGATCAACTTCCAGGACCGGACCACCTGCGTGCTCTTCGGCGACGGCGCCGGCGCGGCCATCGTCACCGGCGCCGACCATCCGACCTCGGTCCGCGTCGTTGACTGCATGCTCAAGGCGGATGGCTCCCTGGGCGGACTGCTGACCGTGCCCGGCGGGGGATCGGTGCGCAAACCAATCCTGGGGCAGCCCATCGGCGAAGACTATTTTGTCCAGATGAACGGCCGCGACGTGTTCAAGCACGCGGTGCGCTTCATGTCGGATATTTCCGCCACCCTCCTGGAGCGCAACGACGCGGGCACCGCCGACATCGACCTCTTCATCCCGCATCAGGCCAACATCCGCATCATCGAGGCCATCGCCAAGAAACTCGACGTGAGCATGGACAAATTCTTCGTCAACGTGGACCGAATCGGCAACACGTCGGCGGCGTCGGTGCCCATCGCCCTGACCGAGGCGCGGGCTGCGGGACGCATCCAGCCCGGGATGAAGGTCTTGCTGGCCGCTTTTGGCGGCGGCTTCACCTGGGGCTCGGCCTTATTGCAATTTTAGTGGTGTTTGAGTACCCAAGCAACTCCCGTTTTTCTTCCATCCAGACGAGGTGAACATGTCCGAACTGATGAAGACAGCCCTGGTGACCGGCGGCACCCGGGGGATCGGCAAGGCAATCGTAAAAAAACTTGCGGCCTCGGGGTACCAGGTTTATTTCACCTTCGTCAGTCGCCCCGAACTGGCGCAAGCGGTTGAAGCCGAGGTCGCGGCGACGGGAGCGACGGCCAGGGGTTTTCAACTCGACGCCAGCGACTGGGACGCGGTGGCCCAATTTTTCTCCGAACAAATCAAGGACAAGGTCCGCCTCGACGTGCTGGTCAACAACGCCGGCGTCACCAAGGACGGCCTTCTCGTGCGCATGAAGCGCGGGCACTGGGAGCAGGTCCTGACCGTCAACCTGACCGGCACCTTCATCTGTCTCCAGCAGGCGGCCAAGATCATGGTCAAGCAGCGCTCTGGCCGCATCATCAACATCACGTCCGTGGTCGGTCAGACCGGAAACGCCGGACAAGCCAACTATTGCGCGTCCAAGGCGGGCGTGATTGGCCTGACCAAGGCGGCGGCCCAGGAATTGGCCGCGCGGGGCGTCACCGTCAACGCCATCGCTCCGGGCTTCATCGAAACCGACATGACCGAAACTCTTCCCCAGGACGTGCGCGAAAAATATCAGGAGCGCATTCCCCTGGGCCGCCTCGGATCGGCCGAAAACATCGCCGACGCCGTGGCCTATCTCGCATCCGACCAGGCTGGCTATGTCACCGGTCAGGTGCTCGGAATCAACGGCGGCATGTTCATGTAGCCGGATTCCATCCCATCACGCTTACACACACCTTGGAGGAACACATGTCTATTGAACAGAAAGTTAAAGAACTCGTCGTTGAACAGCTGGGCGTCTCTCCGGACGAAGTCAAGCCGGAATCCTCCTTCGTGGAGTCCCTTGGCGCCGATTCCCTGGACCTGACCGAACTGATCATGGCCATGGAAGAAGAGTTCGACATCGAGATCGACGACGAGGACGCCCAGAAGCTCGCCACCGTTCAGGACGCCATCAATTACATCAAGGCGAATTCCTAGAACTGTTCCGCACGGGTCATAACACGGTACCTCGCGCTGGCTGGGTACCGTTTTTTTCATGCACATCCGTCCGGCCATCGGACGGACCCGACATTTCACGAGATGATCATGATTGGAAAACGCGTTGTCGTGACCGGACTTTCGGCCCTGACCCCCATT
>CAYLNA010000194.1:0-4194 GCA_964384665.1 uncultured Desulfovibrionaceae bacterium
CGGATTTCCGCGAGGTGGAGCAGAATTTCCGCGCCCTGGACCGCCGCGTGCGCGAGCGCATCGCCCTCTGGGACGGCTCCAAGGGCGCGCTCCTGGAAGAGATCATGGGCGAGCGCGACGCCATCGCCGACTCGGACCAGGGCCGCAGCTTCCGCGCCTTCTGGGATTTCCTGATGTCCAGCCGCCGCCAGGAGGAGCTGACCAGCCTCCTCGAACGGGTCCTGGCCCTACCACCCGTGGCCGAACTGGGCCCCGAGCCGCGCACCCGGCGCATTCATTATGATTGGCTGGAGGCCGGCGAGCACACCCAGCGCACCGTGGCCCAACTCTCGCAGCAGCTGCGCCGCTTCCTCGACGATCAGGCCTGGCTGGAAAACCGGCGCATCATGGACATTCTGCGCGCCGTCGAGGCCAAGGCCCTGGACCTGCGTGAAACGCCGCCCAGCGGCGACATCATGGACATGCCCGACACCGGAGCGGACATCACCCTGCCCATGGAGCGCCCTCTGCACACGCCGACGGCCAAGCTGGTCATCGCGGACACGGAACTGGCCTCCGGCGAGGCCGACCTCGACGCCTCGCCCCTTTTCGCGCACACGGTCATCGACAAGGCCCGTCTGGCCGCCAATATCCGCCACGCCCTGCAGGACCGCGACCAGATCACCCTGGCCGAACTCTGCGCCCAGACCCCCTTGCGGCACGGCCTGGAAGAACTGCTGACCTATCTGCAACTGGCCGACACCAAGACCGTTATCGATGACAAAATCACCGACACCATTTTCTGGAAAAGCGTCGGTCCCGACGGCCAGGACCAGGACAAACAGGCGCGCCTGCCGCGCGTCATTTTCGTGAGGCACTGATGACCGAAACCGCCACTTCCGGCTCCCCGGCCGCCGATCTTTCCGCCGTGGTCATTCCCCTGTTGAAGGGCGTGCTCCATCAGGACGGCGACGCCGGCCCGTGGGGCGCGCTGTTGCGCCTGCGCGCCAGGGTCCGTGACTATGTCGCCGTGCTCGGCCTGGAGCTGATCCTGGACGAGGCCGAGGGCTACGCCTTCCTGCGCTCCCGCGCTCTGGACGAAGACGACGAGAACGCCGCCAAGCGGCCCCGCCTCATCGCCCGGCGGCCCCTGTCCTTTCCGGTCAGCCTGCTTTTGGCCCTGCTGCGCAAGAAACTGGCCGAATCCGACGCCTCGGGCGGCGAGACGCGCCTGGTCCTGACCCGCGACGACATCGTCGAACTGATGCGGGTCTTTTTGCCCGCGACCACCAACGAGACGCGCCTGGTCGACCAGATCGACGCCCATATCAATAAAATCATCGACCTCGGTTTCCTGCGCCGGCTCAAGACCGGACACCATTCCGGCGGCCTGGGCGTGTTCGAGGTCAGCCGCATTCTGAAGGCCTTTGTCGATGCGCAGTGGCTGGCCGAATTCGACAGCCGCCTGGCCGCGTACCAGGCCCATCTCGTCGGCGGCACGGAGAAAAACAATGACTAATCCCCCGCGCCCCGAGGACGCCCTGGCCGGATTCCGGCTGAAGCGCCTGGAAGTCTACAACTGGGGCACCTTCGACGGTCGGGTCTGGACCCTGGACGCCCAGGGCAAGAACACCCTGCTCACGGGCGACATCGGGTCCGGCAAATCGACCCTGGTCGACGCCGTGACCACGCTGCTGGTCCCGGCCCAGCGCATCGCCTACAACAAGGCCGCCGGCGCGGACAGCCGGGAGCGCAGCCTGCGCTCCTACGTGCTCGGCTTCTACAAGTCCGAGCGCAACGAGGTTGGCGGCGCGGCCAAGCCCGTGGCCCTGCGCGACGCCAAATCCTATTCGGTCATCCTCGGCGTGTTCCACAACCAGGGCTTCGGCCAGACCGTGACCCTGGCCCAGGTCTTCTGGATGACCGAACGCCAGGGGCAGCCGGCCCGCATCTATGTCGGGGCCGAGGGCGACCTGTCCATCGCCGGGGACTTCTGCCGCTTCGGCCCGGACATCGCCGCCCTGCGCAAGAAGCTGCGCGGCCTCGGGGCCGAGGTTTTCGAGAGCTTCCCACCCTACGGGGCTTGGTTCCGCCGCCGCTTCGGCATCGACAACGATCAGGCCCTGGAACTCTTCCACCAGACCGTGTCCATGAAATCCGTGGGCAACCTGACGGATTTCGTGCGCGGCCACATGCTCGAACCCTTTGACGTGGCCCCGCGCATCGCGGCCCTGATCAGCCATTTCGAGGACTTGAACCGCGCCCACGAGGCGGTCCAGAAGGCCAAACGCCAGGTCGAGATGCTCACGCCCCTCATCGCGGACTGCGACCGCCACGCCGGCCTCGCGGCGGCCCTGGACGAGGACCAAGCCTGCCGCGAGGCCCTGCACCCGTGGTTCGCCGGGATCAAGCTCGGCCTCCTGGACCAGCGCATCGCCACCCTGGCCGATGACTGGAACCGCCAGAACGAACGCATCGCCGCCCTGGAGGAGCGCCGCGAGGAGCTGCGCGCCGAGGAAGGGGAGCTGCGGCGCGACATCGCGGCCAACGGCGGCGACCGCCTGGAATGGCTGGCCACGGAAATCCGCAAGAAAACCCAGGACCGCCAGACCCGCGAACGCAAGGCCGCGCGCTACGCCGAGTTGGTCCAGACCGTGGGCGAGACTCCGGCCGTGGACGAAACCGGATTCCTCGACCAACGCCGTCGCTTCGCGGCCCTGGTCGAGACAGCCGCCGACCGGGACGCCCGCCTACAGAACGACCGCACCGAACAGGAAGTGGCCCTGCGCCAGGGCAAGGCCGAGCACGACGCGCTCTGCGCCGAGATCACGAGCCTCAAGGCCCGGCGCAGCAACATTCCGGCCGAGCAGGTGGCCACGCGCCACGCCCTGTGCCAAGCCCTGGGACTGCGCGAATCCGACATGCCCTTCGCCGGCGAACTCTTGCAGGTACGCGAGGAAGAGCGGGACTGGGAGGGCGCGGCCGAGCGCGTGCTGCGCGGCTTCGGCCTGTCCCTGCTCGTGCCGGACGCGCACTACGCCGAGGTCGCGGCCTGGGTCGACCGGACCCATCTCCGGGGCCGGCTGGTCTATTTCCGGATTCGCCCCGGCGGGCGCGCCGAACGCCCCAGCCTGGACCGCGACTCCCTGGCCCGCAAGCTGGCCGTCAAGACCGACTCGCCCTTCTATGACTGGCTGGACCGGGAACTGGCCCACCGCTTCAACATCGTCTGCTGCGCCACCCAGGAGCAGTTCCGCCGCGAAACCAAGGCCATCACCCGCTCCGGCCAGATCAAGGCTCCGGGCGAACGCCACGAAAAAGACGACCGCCACCGTCTGGACGATCGCGGCCGCTTCGTCCTGGGCTGGACCAACGCGGCCAAGATTTCGGCCCTGGCGGACAAACGCGAAGGCCTGGAAGCCAAGCTGAGCGAGCTGGGCGGGCGCATCGGCGCGATCCTGGCCGAACAGGCCAAGCTCAAGAAACACCTCGGCGTTTTGTCCAGGCTGGACGAATACGCCGAGTTCCGCGAACTGGACTGGCGCGGCCTGGCCATGGACATCGCCGCCCTGGAAGAGGAAAAACGCGCCCTGGAAACGGCCTCGGACGTGCTGAAGCAGCTGACCTCCAGGCTGGGCGCGGTCCAGGCCGGCCTCGCGAACGTGGACGCGGAGTTGGAGGACCACAAGGACATCCGCTCCAAAATCGAACAGCAAAACACCGACGCCCAGGTCATGCGCGCCCAAACCCAGGCCATAGTCGACGATCCGGCCCAGGCCGCGCGCGCCGTTCGTTTCGAACGCCTGGAAATCCTGCGCCAGGAGGCCATGGGCGAGCAGTCCGTGACCCTGGAATCCTGCGACGCCAGGGAGCGGGCCATGCGGGAGTGGATGCAGGCCCGCATCGCCAAGGAGCAGGGAAAAATCTCCGCCGTGCGCGACACGATCATCAAGGCCATGGGCGAGTACCGCGCGGCCTTTCCCCTGGACACCCAGGACGCCGACGCGTCCATGGAGGCGGCCGGGGAATTCCGGACCATGCTCGACAAGCTCCAGGCCGACGACCTGCCCCGCTTCGAGGCCCGCTTCAAGGAACTCCTCAACGAGAACACCATCCGCGAGGTCGCCAATTTCCATTCCCAGCTGGTGCGCGAGCGCGAGACCATCAAGGACCGCATCGCCCGCATCAACGAATCCCTGCACCAGATCGACTACA
>CAYLNA010000195.1:0-4187 GCA_964384665.1 uncultured Desulfovibrionaceae bacterium
ATCTCCTACATCAGCAAGGCGACCAACGCCAACACCATCGGCATGATCCTCAACGACCGGGACTGCACCAACGCCATGGTCGCCGAGCTGCAGGACAAATTCGAGCAGATCACCACGCGAAAGGTGGCCATTGTCTGCGCCATCGGCTCAAATATCGCCCAGCCCGGCATCCTGGCCAAGGCGGCCCAGGCCCTGGCCACCGACGGCATCAACATCCTGGCCGTGTCCCAGACCGCGCGTCAGACCAACATGCTCTTCGTGGTCGAGCGCGAACAGTTCGCCGCAGCCCAAAAAGCCCTGCATGCAGCCCTGTGCGCGACCCACTCGCGCCCCTGCGCCTGCACCGCCTAAACCCGCCTTCTTCCGCGCCACGGGGGCCAGCCGGCCCCTGCGGTCTCATCCCGAGCCCTCCCCCACGTCACTATCTGCCTGCACACGGTCTTGTTTGACACGCGACTGGTCCATCCTGGTCGCGCGTGGATTTCGTTTCACGCTGGAGTCCCGTGCCCCGACCCAATTCATGTCCGCCAAAACTATCTATAAAATAATATACAAAAAATAACACGCATGATATATTCATAGCACCAACCGGAATATATTTGCCTACGCAATGCTCAAACGATGACGGAATTCGAAAACGCGATAGGTACCGCATTTTTTTTCGGAAGCCTATTGACCTGAAATAATTCTCAATGCTATGAGCAACGCAATTCAGCATCCAGTCTTTGCGTTACAGTGGAGGCTATGACAATCCGGCATTGAGCGCCGGATTGTCAGTTTATTCATACACGGATGGAGGTGTGTTATGAAGTTTTCGGTAGGTTTAGGCAAACCCGGGGCCGAGGAGCGGTTGGAAAAAAGTGGAATCTCCCGTCGAGATTTCATGAAGTTCTGTACCACCATCGCCGCGGTCATGGGCATGGAAGCGTCATTCGCCAATAAAATCGCCCTGGCGTTGACGTCCCCGCAACGTCCTTCCGTGGTCTGGCTGCACAACGCGGAGTGCACGGGCTGCTCCGAGTCCATTCTGCGCGCGGTCCGCCCCTTCATTGACGATCTTATTCTAGACACCATCAGTCTGGATTACCACGAGACCATCATGGCCGCCGCCGGCCACAAGGCGGAAGAAGCGCTGCATCAGGCCGTCAGTTCTCCCAACGGCTTTGTCTGCGTCGTTGAAGGCGCCATTCCCATGCGCAACAACGGCATCTACGGCAAGGTCGCCGGCCGGACCATGCTCGACATCTGCACGGAAATCGTGCCCAAGGCCAAGGCCGTCATCGCCTACGGCACCTGCGCCACCTACGGCGGAGTCCAGGCGGCCAAGCCCAACCCGACCGACTCGCGCGGCATCAACGACGCGCTGAAAGGCCTGGGCGTCAACGCCGTGAACATCCCCGGCTGCCCGCCCAATCCGTACAATCTGGTCGGAACCATCGTTCATCTGCTGACTCATGGCCTAGCCATTCCGGAAATGGACGACGTCAACCGTCCGATCATGTTCTACGGCGAAACCGTGCACGAAAACTGTCCGCGCCTGGCGCACTACGACGCCGGCGAGTTCGCGCCCTCCTTTGATTCCGACGAAGCCCGCAAAGGCTGGTGTCTGTACCAGCTCGGCTGCAAGGGACCGACCACCTACAACAACTGTCCCAAGGTCAAGTTCAACCAGACCAACTGGCCCGTCGAGGCCGGTCATCCCTGCATTGGCTGCAGCGAACCTGATTTCTGGGACACGGCGTCGCCCTTCTACGAGGAAGCGTAAGAATCCGACATGAATCAGGCTCAACCTTCATCGAATCACGAGGAGAAAAATATGTCCGGTTGCAAACCCAGCCAAGCCCCGGGTGTCGTCCCCACCCCCATGGATACAACCTTCAAGGGCCCCATCATCGTGGACCCCGTGACCCGCATCGAGGGTCATCTGAAAATCGAGGTCGAGGTGGACCAGGGCAAGGTCACCAATGTCTGGTCCAGTTCCCAGCTTTTCCGGGGCCTGGAGCTGATTCTCAAGGGCCGCGACCCGCGCGACGCCCAGCACTTCACCCAGCGGTCCTGCGGCGTGTGCACCTATGTCCACGCCCTGGCCTCGACCCGCTGCGTGGACAACGCCGTGGGCGTGGACAAAAACCTGCCCGACAACGCCCGCCTCATCCGTAACCTGGTCCTGGCCGCGCAGTTCCTGCATGACCACATCGTGCACTTCTATCAATTGCACGCCCTGGATTGGGTCGACGTGACCGGAGCCCTGACCGCCGATCCCAAAAAAGCCGCGTCCATCGCCAATTCCATTTCCCCGCGCCAGACCAAGGCCGAGGATCTGAAGGCCGTGCAGGACAAGGTCAAGGGGCTGGTCGATTCCGGGCAACTCGGCATTTTCACCAACGCCTACTTCCTGGGCGGGCACAAGGCCTACTATCTGCCGGCCGAGGTCAATCTCATCGCCACGGCCCATTACCTGGAAGCCCTGCACCTCCAGGTCAAGGCGGCCCGGGCCATGGCCGTCTTTGGTGCGAAAAATCCGCACACCCAGTTCACCGTGGTCGGCGGCGTGACCTGCTACGACGGCCTGACCGACAAACGCATCAATGAATTCACGGAACTGTTCAAGGAAACCAAGCAGTTCATCGATGAATGCTACATCCCGGACCTGCTCGCCGTGGCCTCCTATTACAAGGACTGGGCCGGCATCGGCGGCACCACCAATTTCATGAGCTTCGGCGAGTTCCCGCACGTGGAAAGCGACATGGACAGCCGCTGGCTGCCCCATGGCGTCATCTACAACCGCGACCTGACCAAGGTGGACGCCTTCGACCCGAAACTGATCACCGAGCACGTCCGGCACAGCTGGTATCAGGGCGACAAGGCCCACCATCCCTATGAGGGCGTGACCGAGCCGCAGTACACCAGCTACGAGGATCGGGACCGCTATTCCTGGATGAAGGCCCCCCGCTATGGCAAGACTTCCGTGGAAACCGGCCCCCTGGCCACGGTCTTGATCGCCTACGCCAAGGGCCACCCGGAAGTGAAAAAGACGGTGGATTACGTGCTCAATCATCTGGGCGTGGGCCCGGCGGCGCTGTTCTCCACCCTGGGACGCACGGCCGCGCGCGGCATCGAGACCAAGGTCATCGCCGACAAGATGATGGACTGGGTCAACGAACTGGCCGAGAACGTCAAATCCGGCAACACCAAGATCTATCAGGAGTGGAAGATGCCCGACGAAGCCGAGGGCGTCGGTTTCGTCAACGCCCCGCGCGGCGGTCTGAGTCACTGGATCCGCATCAAAAAGGGCAAGATCGAGAACTTCCAGCTGGTCGTGCCCTCCACATGGAACCTGGGTCCGCGCTGCGCCGAGGGCAAGCTCTCGGCCGTGGAAGAAGCCTTGGTCGGAACGCCCATCGCCGATCCGGAACGCCCGGTGGAAATCCTCAGAACCGTGCATTCCTACGATCCGTGCATCGCCTGCGGCGTGCACGTCATCGACTCCCGGACCAATCAGGTCCGCAAGTTCAAGATCATGTAACTCGCGACGGGGCCCTTCGGGGCCCCATCCGCTTGAGCCGGACGATCAGTTCGCGTACCATCGGACCATTGTCGCACCTGCAACAGGATTTTTTCATGACTAAATCGGACAAGCGCATTCTCGTTCTCGGCGTTGGCAACATTCTGTTCACCGATGAAGGCATTGGCGTGCGCTGCGTGGAGGAGCTGCAAAACCGCTTCACGTGTTCGTCCAACGTCACGCTCATGGACGGGGGAACCCTGGGAACCAAGCTGATGGGACCAATCATGGAGTCGGACTACCTCATCGTCATCGACGCGGTGCTCTGCGACGACGCGCCGGGCTCGATCTACCGTCTCATGGGGGACGACCTGCGCAAAAGCTTGGCCTTTCGGAACTCCATGCACCAGACCGACCTCGTGGACACTCTCGGCATGTGCGAACTGGTCGGAAACCGCCCCGAGGCCGTGGTTCTCGGCATGGAGCCCCTTGATTACCAGTCCATGGCCCTGGAACTCTCGCCTGCGGCCCAAAACTCCATGCCGGCCATGATCGAAGCCGTCCGGGCGGAAATCACGGCCGCTGGCGGAACCTGCACCCCAAACTAAGGAGACAGTATGTGCCTGGCCATTCCCGCCAAAATCGAATCCATCGCCAACGGCGTCGCCCAGTGCCGGGTCGG
>CAYLNA010000196.1:0-4167 GCA_964384665.1 uncultured Desulfovibrionaceae bacterium
GCTTTAGCGTGGACGAACCGGGCTTTCGCGAGCACATGGCCGTGCAGAAGAAAAAATCCAAGGAAGCCTGGGCCGGTTCCGGGGACAAGGGCTTGGCCGGACAGTTCGCCGCGCTTCTGGGCGGCGGCCTGGAATCGGAATTCATCGGCTATGACTGCCTGTCCGCCACCAGCCGCGTGCTCGCCCTGCTCGACGCCGAGGGCGAGCCCGTGGAGCGTCTGGCTGCGGGCGTGGGCTTCGTGGTCACCCTGAAGACCCCCTTCTACGGGGAATCCGGCGGCCAGATGGGCGACACGGGCCGGATTCAGGCCCCCACGGGCATGGCCCGCGTGGTCGACACGCTGAAGCCGGCCGCCAACCTCATTGTGCACAAGGTCGAGCTGACCCAGGGCGAACTCCTGGCCGACCAGGAAGTGGAGCTGATCGTGGAGGAAGGGACGCGCGTGGCCACGGCCCGCAACCATTCCTGCACCCACCTCCTGCACGCGGCCCTGCGCAAAATCCTTGGGCCGCATGTCAAGCAGTCCGGCTCGTTGGTCGGACCGTCGCGTCTGCGCTTCGACTTCACGCACATCGCGGGGCTCACTGCCGAGGAACTGCAACAGGTCGAAAACGAGGTTAACCGAGCCATCCTGGCCGACGCGCCCATCACGACCGAAGTCATGGCCTATGACCGGGCCGTGGCGGAAAAGCAGGCCATGGCCCTCTTCGGCGAAAAATACGCGGCCGACGTGCGCGTGGTCGAGATGGCCGGGGAATCGGTGGAACTGTGCGGCGGCACGCATCTCACGTCCACGGGTCAGGCCGGCACCTTCTGCATCCTGTCCGAGGCCGGCATCGCCGCCGGAGTGCGCCGCATCGAGGCTCTGACCGGATGGGACGCCCTACGCCACTGGCAGGAACTGCGCGAGGAAGTGCGCCTCGCGGCCGCGACCCTCAAGGCCGCGCCGAACGAGGTGGCCAAGAAGATCGTCGCCCTGCAGGAGCAGGCCAAGACCCTGGCCAAGGACCTGGGCGCTCTGCAGGCCAAGATCATGTCCGAAAGCGGCAAGGATCTGGCGGGCGAGGCCAGGACCATCGCCGGGATGACGGTTCTGGCCAAGCGGGTCGAGGCCCCGGACATGAACGCCCTGCGCAACCTCATGGACGACCTGCGCTCCAAGATCAAAAGCGGCATCATCGCCCTTGCCGCCGAGATCGACGGCAAGGCCATGCTGGTCCTGGCCGTGAGCAAGGACCTCCACGGCCGCTTCACGGCCCCGGCCCTGATCAAGGAAGTGTCCGGCGAGATCAAGGGCGGAGGCGGCGGTCGGCCCGATCTGGCCCAGGCCGGCGGCTCCGAACCGGCGGGCATCGACCGCGCCTTGGCCAAGCTGGAAGCTTTCCTGGCGCAATAACGGAAAAGGGCCGCGACAGCGGCCCTTTTCGTCATCGGAACCCTTGCCGTCACGCCGGGGACTGGCCGGATTCCTTTTTGACAATCGATACTATTTTATCCAGTCAGACCACAACGCTGAGCATGGAGCCGGCGGGGCGCATCGACGCGGCCTGCTGAGCGTAGGCCGAAATCCCCAAGCGCTGCATGGTCGCGTTCCGGACATACGCGCCCGAGGGACGAAACGGGGTGATGTGTTGGGTCAGGCCGTTCAGTTCCAGCTCCTGCTCGAACGAAGGCCCCACCCGCAACGCCTCCCGAGGCGTGAAGGTCACGTCGCGGGCGCTGTAGGAGAATCCGAGCGCGCCCACCTGCACGGCCACGGTCCGCGTGGAGACCTTGGCGTCCAGCATCGACGCGGCCTGATCCCAGCTTGATCCGCTGCCGAGGGATTGACTGGTGTAGGCGCTGGGCAAGGAAGAAATCGTCATGACAACCCGGGGTTGATTTTCGGGGATAGGATTTCTTTACGTTCGCCTTGTCCACTTGACAAGCATTCGATAGGTATCGGGGCCACGTTCCCCGCGTGAATCACTGAAGCAACTCGAAACGGGCATGGAGGGATTGGTGAGCAAAATTCTGAAAAAACGGGTTCTCATTCCCGGCCGGGTCACGGAGCTGACGCTGGACGCGCCAGCCATCGCGATCAAGGCCAAACCGGGCAACTTCGTCATTCTGCGGGTGACCGAGGACGGGGAGCGCTTTCCCCTGACCATCGCCGACACCGATCCGGCGACCGGAACCATCACCATTGTCTATTTGGTCATGGGCAAGAGCACGGCCATGCTCGACTGCCTCGACGAAGGGCAGGACATTCTGGACCTGTGCGGCCCCCTGGGCAAGGCCACGGACATCCACCAGGTCGGCACGGTCATTTGTGTCGGCGGCGGCACGGGCATCGCGGCCATGCACCACATCGCCAAGGGCCATGCCCAGGCCGGCAACCGCGTGGTCTCGGTCATCGGCGCGCGCTCGGCCGACCTGCTCCTGTTCGAGGAAGAGCTGAAAAAATTCAGCCACGAGGTCTTGGTGGCCACGGACGACGGCAGCAAGGGCGTCAAGGGCTTCGTGACCCAGGTCCTCAAGGAGCGCCTGGAGACCGATCCGACCGTGAAGGAAGTGCTCGCCGTGGGACCGGTGCCCATGATGCGGGCCGTGGCCGAGGTCACCCGGCCCTTCGGGGTCAAGACCGTGGTCAGCCTCAATTCCATCATGGTCGACGGAATCGGCATGTGCGGAGCCTGCCGGGTGCGGGTCGACAACGCCATCCGCTTCGCCTGCGTCGACGGTCCGGAATTCGACGCCCACCAGGTGGATTTCGACGAACTCATGCTGCGGCTCAAATCGTTCGTTCCCCAGGAAAAACAGTCCTACAAATGCTACTGTGAGTGCCATGGCCAAAAAAACTAAACTCCTCCCCCGCGTGTCCATGCCCATGCAGGACGCGGCGGTCCGACGCGGCAATTTCAGCGAAGTCGCCCTGGGCTACACCCTGGAACAGGCCCAGGCCGAGGCCGGGCGCTGCCTGCAATGCAAAACTCCAACCTGCCAGTCCGGATGCCCGGTGGAAGTCGACTGCAAGGCCTTCATCCGACAGGTGGCCGAAGGCCGCCTGGACGAGGCCTACAAGACCATCAAGGCCACCAACAGCCTGCCGGCGGTCTGCGGCCGGGTCTGCCCGCAGGAAAAACAGTGCGAAGCCAAGTGCAAGCTGAACCCCACCGGCCAGCCCGTGGCCATCGGCCGCCTGGAACGCTTCGTGGCCGACTCCTACTATGCCGAGAATCCCTGTGACGCCATCACCGGCGGGGACGAATGCCGCCTCCTGCGCGAGGATCTCAAGGTGGCCTGTGTCGGGTCCGGCCCGAGCAGCCTGACCGCCGCCGGCTATCTGGCCGCCCTGGGCGTGTCCGTGACCGTGTTCGAGGCCCTGCACGAGGTCGGCGGAGTGTTGACCTACGGCATTCCGGAATTCCGTCTGCCCAAGGCCATCGTGCGCACGGAAGTGGAGATGCTCAAGCGCATGGGCGTGGTCTTCAAGACCAACTGGGTCGTGGGCAAGACCATCTCCGTCCAGGATTTCTTCGATCAGGGCTTTCAGGCCGTGTTCATCGGCGTCGGCGCGGGTCTGCCCAAATTCCTGAACATTCCCGGCGAGAGTTTGCTCGGCGTGTACAGCGCCAACGAATACCTGACCCGGGTCAACCTCATGCGCGCCTACAAATTCCCCGATGTGGACACCCCCGTGGCCGCCGGCCGGCAGGTAACCGTCCTGGGCGGCGGCAACGTGGCCATGGACGCGGCCCGCACCGCCCTGCGCCTGGGCGCGGACAAGGTGACCATCGTCTACCGCCGGACCAAGGACGAAATGCCGGCCCGCCTGGAAGAACTGGAGCACGCCCTGGAAGAAGGCGTCTGCCTGGCAAACCTGGCCGCGCCCATCGCCTTCAACGGCGACGAAAACGGGCAGCTCAAGAGCCTGACCGCGCAGCGCATGGAACTGGGCGAACCCGACGCCTCGGGCCGGCGCAAGCCCGTGCCCGTGGACGGCGCGTTCTTCGACATCCCCACGGATCTGGCCATCCTCGGCATCGGCACCGGCCCCAACCAGGTCCTGCTGCGGGAAACGCCGGAACTGACCCTGAACAAATGGGGCTACATCCAGGCCAATCCCGAGACCGGCGAGACCGAAATCCCCATGGTTTTCGCCGGCGGAGACATCGTCACCGGCG
>CAYLNA010000197.1:0-4150 GCA_964384665.1 uncultured Desulfovibrionaceae bacterium
CGAACACGCCGGACTTGGTCGCGGCCACGACCTTCATGAAGGCGCATTGGCCCAGCTCGGCCTTGGGCCGGGCCGTGCTCGCGGTCAGCACGGTTTCGGAATCGCGGTAGATGAAGACGGTCAGCTCGTCGCCAACGGCCGCCGTGGGCGGGACCTCGCGCTTGGGCAGGAAAATTTCGCCCAGGTCGCCGCCGTCCAGATACAGTCCGCCCGAGACCAGTTTCATGACCTTGAGGGTCGCGGTCTTGCCGAGTTCGATCATGACAGTTCCTCCCGTGATGTGAGGCTCAAGCCTGTCAGGAACTTGCGCAGGAGCTGGTCCCGGCAGGGCTTGAAGTTGCGGTGACCCGGTTTGCGGAACAGGGCCGAGAGTTCGGATCTGGAGATCTCCATTCCGCCCGCCTTCAGGATGCACACGAGGTCCGTGTCCTTGAGTTCCAGGGCGATGCGGATCTTGCGCAGGATCAGGTTGTTGTTCAGGGTCTCGGCCGCTTCCGGCCCGTCGGGGCGCGGGCCGCGTCGGGCGAGGATCAGGCCGTCCAGAAAGGCTTCGAGGAGCAGGTCCGGGCAGTCCACGAAACCGGGCTCGTCGTCCTTTTTCAGGAGCAGGTCGAGATCGCCCTCGGTCATGGCCCGGCCGCCCAGGGCCAGGACGCGGATGATTTCCGCGTTGGTCATATTCAGGGCATAGCGCATGCGGCGCAGAATGTCGTTGTTGGTCATGGTGTCTCCGTGCCCGCGACGTACACGGGAAGGCGCGCGCGGTCATCCCCGAAATTCCCGACCCGCGCGCGGTTTTCTTGTCACCGTTCCCGGAGATATGTATGCCATGGCGTCCCTGATCATGAGCAGCCCTGGAGTCGACATGCCATATTCTTTTTCAGCGCCGCGCGTTGTTTTCGGACGCGGGGCGCGGGCCGGGATCGCCGGCCATGCCGTGCGTTTGGGCCGGCGTTGTCTGTTCGTCACCGGGAGCAATCCCGATCGCCACGATTGGCTCCACAGCGAGTTGCGGGAAACCATGGTTTCGGTGCTCGTGGTTCTTGCTCCCGACGAGCCCGACACGCTCTTTCTCCGCGAACAGCTCCGTCTGGCCCGCAAAGCGGAGTGCGACGTGGTCGTGGCCATCGGCGGCGGCAGCGTGCTCGACACGGGCAAGGCCCTGGCCGCGCTGCTGACCAACACCGCCGATCTCTTCACCTATCTGGAGGTGGTGGGACGCGGGCTGCCCCTGGACAAGCCGTCCCGGCCCATGATCGCCGTGCCGACCACGGCCGGCAGCGGGGCCGAGGCCACGGCCAACGCCGTGCTGACCGTGCCGGACAAGGGCGTCAAGGTCAGCCTGCGCGGACCCGCTCTTTTGCCGGATCTGGCCGTTGTCGATCCGGCCTTGACCATGACCCTGCCGTGGGCGCTGACCGCGTCCACTGGCCTGGATGCCCTGACCCAGCTCATCGAGGCCTTTGTCTCCCCCACCGCGTCGCCTCTGACCGACCCGTTTTGCCGCGACGGCATCCAGCGCTCGGTCCGCTCCCTGCGCCGAGCCGTGGCCGAGGGGGCGGACCTGGAGGCGCGCACCGACCTGGCCCTGGCCAGCCTGTTTTCGGGCATGGCCCTGGCCAACGCCAAATTGGGCGCGGTCCACGGCTTCGCCGCGTCCCTGGGCGGACAGCTGCGGGCGCCGCACGGAGCCATTTGCGCCGCCCTCCTGCCCCAGGTCATGGAGGTCAATATTTGGGCCATGCAGCGCCGGGACACACGCAACCCGGCCCTGGAACGTTACGCCGAGGTCGCCTCTCTCCTGACCGGAAGCGAGGACGCCACGCCGGCCCAGGGCGTGGCCTGGGTGCGCCGGCTGTGCGCGGACCTGGGCGTCGTCGGGCTGGGCGCCCTGGGCCTGGACGAGGACGCTCTGTCCGATGCGGCGGACAAGGCCGCCGCCGCGTCGAGCATGCGCGGCAATCCGGTGGAGCTGACCAGGGACGAGTTGGTCTTTATCCTGCGGCGCGCCCTGTAGGCGTTTTGTCCGGGTTTCTTGACGAAAAGCGCTTGCGTGGGCGATGGAACGTGAAGATTTGTCCCTTATCCGTGTAACCAGGAGATGGAACATGCGTCGTGGACTGAGACTGAAAATTTTGCTCCCCACCGTGGCCGTGGTCATCGTCTGCATGAGTCTGTCCGGGTTGATCGCCATGCGCAAGGCCGGCGACGAACTCTGGAACGAACTGGAAACAGCGTCCCGCCATCTCTGCGCCAGCGTCGAGGATGGGCTGCATCTGTTCATGTCCGGGACCAAGGCGCTGGTGACGCTGCAGGCGGTGGACGACGCCATGGTCTCGGCCCTGCTGACGCAGTCGACCTATGACCGATCGGTGGCGGCCGCGGAACTGAAGACCATGCTGGAGTTTTCCCCCGCCATCCAGGGCGCGAACCTGCTCAACGCCAGGGGCGAAGTCGTGGCCAGCTCCGACGCCAACGCCACCGGAAATTTCGCGGACCGCGACTATTTCGTGAAGGGCATGAGCGGCGAACCCACTATTTCCGAGCCCTTGATCAGCCGGGTCACGGGCAAGCCGGTTTGTATCGTGGCCGCGCCGGTCAGTTCCGTCGGCAAGGTCATGGGCGTGCTCTATGTGCGGGTCGATCTGGCCAAGTTTTCGGAAACCGTGATCAGCCCGGTGCGCATCGGTCAGAAGGGCTATGCCTATCTGGTGGACCGCAAGGGCGTGGCCATCGCCCATCCGAACAAGGACTATGTGCTCTCGTTCAATATTTCGGATTATGACTGGGGCAAGCAGATTCTGGCCCAGGAATCGGGTTCGTTGGAATACGAGTTCAATGGCGTGGACAAGATGGTGGTTTTCGCCCGCGAGGCATTGACGGGCTGGACCCTGGCCATCGCCGCCGACCGCTCCGATGTGCAGCCGGCGGTCAACGCCGTGCGCGACACCTTGATCGTGGCCACGGTTGTCGGATGCGCGTTGATTTGTCTGGTTCTGTTCTGGATCGTGCGTCAGATGACGCGGGATCTGGGGGCGTGCGTGACCTTCGCCGACGCCGTGGCCGGGGGCGATCTCGATCGGGACTTGGCCCTGCGCCGCAAGGACGAGATCGGCAATCTGGCCTCGGCCCTGGGCGTCATGGTCGGCAAGCTGCGCGAGATGATCGAGACCACCCGCCACAAGTCCGAGGAAGCGGCGGAGCAGGCCAGCATCGCCCAGGAGGCCACGGCCAAGGCCGAGGAAGCGCTGCTCCAGGCGGAACGCTCGCGCAAGGCGGCTCTGGTCTATGCCGCCGATCAGCTCGAAACCGTGGTCGAGGTCGTGTCCTCGGCGTCGAGCGAGATTTCGGCCCAGATCGAGCAATCCAGCCAGGGCGCGCTGCAGCAGGCCGACCGGGTGCGGGAGACGGCCACGGCCATGGAGGAAATGAACTCCACGGTGCTGGAGGTGGCCCGCAGCGCGTCGAGCGCGGCCGACATGGCTGGCTTGGCCCGGCGCAAGGCCGACGACGGGGCCAAGGTGGTGGAGCAGGTCGTGGTCGGCATCGGGCAGGTCGACGCCCAGTCCCGCGCCCTGAAGACGGACATGGACGATCTGGGCCGCCAGGCCGAGGGCATCGGCTCCATTTTGAATGTTATTTCCGACATCGCGGATCAGACCAACCTTTTGGCCCTGAACGCGGCCATCGAGGCGGCGCGGGCCGGGGACGCCGGGCGCGGGTTCGCCGTGGTCGCGGACGAGGTCCGCAAACTGGCCGAGAAGACCATGTCCGCCACCCAGCAGGTCGAGGACGCCGTGCGCAACATCCAGGGCGGCACGCGCAAGAACGTGGGCAATGTCGAGAAGGCCGTGACGACCATCGCCGAGGCCACGACCCTGGCCCGCAAGGCCGAGGACGCCCTGCGCGAGATCGTGACCCTGGTCGATCAGGCCACGGATCAGGTTCGCGCCATCGCCGCAGCCTCGGAGGAGCAGTCCGCCGCCAGCGAGGAAATCACTCACAGCGTGGACGACGTGCGCCGCATCTCGGACGAAACCTCGGCCGCCATGCGCGAATCGGCCCAGGCCGTGGCCGAGCTGGCCAACCAGGCCGGCGTGCTGCGGACCTTGGTCGACAAGTTGCGAGAGGATGGGGCGTAGGCGCGGGG
>CAYLNA010000198.1:0-4131 GCA_964384665.1 uncultured Desulfovibrionaceae bacterium
TGAACATCCGCGAGTATTGGCCATGGCAATGATCGATCGGCATAGTTGTCCATCTGGATTACGACGCATGACATGAGTGGCAGACTGAGATTGTCCGGATAAAAATATCCAGGCATGCCGGGTTTCAGACGAGAAAACCCTTCACTGTCCACTAAACCTCGAAGCTCCATCACTCCGGAGCCATCGATCAGCATCAGTTTGTGTCCCATGGTGATCGTGGTATTTTCGTGCAGGGATTCATCGACAGCGATGATTTTTCCTCCCTGGGGGGCCGTGAGCGTCAGGCGGGCGCGGTCGTTCTCCCTCTCCTGCAATGCGGCTTTGGCCGCTCGCATTTCTTCCTGCAATATGGACAACTCCCCAGTTTCCTTGGCGCCCATGTTGGCTGCAGCGATACGTTGTTCCAGAATCTGGACGTGGAGCACGCTTTTGGTCACGGCGCGTTCGATTTCCGGACTGGACAGATGTGCGAGCAGTTGGCCGGCTTGGATCGTGTCTCCCAGGTGAATCGGAAAGGAGTCGAGTCTGCCGCTGCCTGGAGCATAGATGTGTATTTCATCCCTGCATTTCAGAACCGCCGAGATCTGCACGGTCATGGGCAGAGGGACCGCCAGCAGGAAAGCAAGAGCGCCGAGAAGCAGGGCGAGAGGACGAATCATGGAATGGACTCCAATGGTTTGGCGCATTTCCCACCAGCCGCGCACCTCGCGAAGCACCGGCAGGACCAGGAACCAGCCGATTTCCACCGACATGAGTATAATGCCCAACACCTTGAAAAAATACGAATAGACCATATAGGCGATGCCCAGGAACAGCGTTACGCGGTAGATCCAGGTGCATATGGCGTAGCCGATCATCAGCCGCTGTTCCCGGTCCGGCATGTCGTCCGGAGGCGGGGTGTCCAGACGGAAGAGCAGGGTGCGCAGTTTCCAGCGAGCCAAGGCAAAGGCGCGGGTTTGCAGGTTGGGGATTCCCCAGAAATCCATGAGCAGGTAATAGCCGTCGAAGCGCATGAAGGGACTGGCGTTGACCGCCAGACTGATCAGCCACGTCACGCTGGAGAAGAGGAAAAAGGCGTCGCGGAGCGGGCCCGCCTCAACCATGTTCCACAAAAGCAGGGACCAGCACGCCAGGATCAGTTCCGCCCCCAATCCGGCAAAGCTGACCAGGAAGCGCTCCCGATGGCTGGACAGTTTCCAGGCTTCGGTGGCGTCGGTGAAGAGCATGGGGCAGCCGAGAATGATAGCCACGCCCATGGTTCCCACCCGGCAGCCAAAACGTGCGGCCGTGTAGGCGTGGCCGAATTCGTGCAGCGTTTTCGCCATGGCCATGGCCATGGCTGCTCCGATGATGCCCGTGGGTGTGAGCATGTCCGGGATGAAGGAGGTGAATTCGTCCCAGCGCACCGAAACCATGGCTCCGCCAAGCAGGCCCGCCGTCAGGGTCAGGGTCAGAAAGAGCGGACTGTAGATCCAGCGCACCATCGGCACGGTCCGGCGGAGAAAGCGGGCGGGTCTGACCAATGGGATTCGGAAGGACAGATAATGGTGCAGCAGCGTCATGAGCAGACTCTGCTTCCGAGACGAAGACAACGTGAGCAGGTAGTCCGTGTCGCGCGCGCTGGATGCTTGCAGGAGTTGGGCTTTGGCCAGAAAGACGGCGGTTTCCTCCACGTCCTGACGTGCAATGCCAGGGTGAAACTGCGTGTTCACGGCTGCGACAATGGCGTCCGGCTCGCCCAGATGCCAATGCTTGAGAATGAGCAGTTCGCGGCGGCCGATGGAAAAAAAACGATTGGCCGTGATGTCATGCACGGTCCAGCTGGGCTGGCCGTTTTTGTGGGCTGGAGCAGGGTGGATATCCAGATCTTCGCGAAGTGGCCGAAGGCTGGCTGCCATCATATTCCGAGCCAGATCCGCAAAAGGGCCAGCGGTCGGCGCAGCAGGTAGAAGCCAAGCGGCATCTGGCGTCCAAAGACGCGTCCCGTGCCAAAATAGCCGATGCGCATTTCCGGGACATCCTGTGTGATGGAGGCCATCACCTCATAGGCCAGGACGCCTTTGGGACTGTCCTTGGGTTGGTAGCCGATGGATCGCACCGTGGCCACGATCGGTTCTTGCGGGGCGATGTTGAGATAGAGCCGCACGGTGTCGTTCACGGAGAGCAGCCCCACATCTCCGGCTGGAATCCAGATTTTCAATTCAACCTTGGCCGGGTCGGCGATGGTGAGCAGGCGTTCGCCCATGGACACGGATTTTCCGGCCCAGGATGGGTAGTCGTCCACAAGAGCCACACCGGGCATGGAAGCGGTGACGCCCATGCGCGCCTTCAATTCCAGGAGATATCTCAGCTCGGCTCGGGCTTCTTCGCGTTTCACTTCCAGTTCCGGGAGGCGCAGCGTGCTGTCGGTCAGGAACAGCGCGCCCTGTTTGGCCTGCCGCAGTTCTTCCTCCGCTCCGTTCAGGGTTTCGCGGGCCACGGTGATCTGGTTGTCGATCTTAAGCTG
The DNA here is from genome assembly GCA_964384665.1 of uncultured Desulfovibrionaceae bacterium. GTDB lineage: Bacteria > Desulfobacterota > Desulfovibrionia > Desulfovibrionales > Desulfomicrobiaceae > Desulfomicrobium. Next base: position 2,507 of record CAYLNA010000198.1, read on the forward strand.
TTCGAAGAGCACCAATTGATCGCCGGGAGACACGATTTGAAACGGATGCACCACCATCCGGTCCACGATCCCATCAACGGGCGCACGTACGACCATGGGGTCCAGAGGCACCACTTCGCCCATGCCCAGCACGGCCGAACGGATCGGGATCGCGGCTGCGAGCAGGACAGCGGCCAGAACCAACCATGCGGGTCGGAAACGCAGGACGCGGCGGAGGCGCTTGGCCAGGCTAGGTCTGTACAACGAACGGAGCATGGCCCCGCCCACCCGGCACAGACGCTGCAAAACCACGGCTTCCGGATTACTCCAGGGCTGGGTGCGGCCCAAAAGCAATACACCGCCAGTACGCCCTGGTTCCAGGACGAGCGGGCAGAGAAGCACCTGGGCTGGCAACCACGAACTCCATTCTTCGCGCAGGGGCTGAGACAGGCTGTCCGGGATAAGGAGTTTTGGAACCGGCCGCACCGGGTCCAATCCGATGACAGGAAACAGGCGGTGGAGGAACTGACTGAAAGGAGCGTTGCGATCTGCTTCGGCGATGCTGGAAATTGTCAGCGGGAGCGCGGTGTCCGGATTCGGAATGAAGCAGGCCAGTTCATAGGGAACGGCCTGGCGGCATTCGTTGACCAGGATGAAAAGAATTTCCCGAGGCTGCATCGCTCCGAGCAGCCGGTCTTCGACGGCGTTGGTTTGGGCCAGGGATGCGTTCATGATGGAGTGCGGGGGTTGCCGATGTTGCAAAAAAGGGCGGCGCATCGCGATGCGCCGCCTGGAAGAAGAGGAAAACAGCCCGATTACGGCAGCAGGCGGATGGCGCCGGACATGCCCGGCTTGACACTCTGATCCACAGTGGTCAACACGCCGAAGACTTTGATGGTTCGATTCAGGGGGTCTGCCACGGGTGCGAGTTGTCGGATGCTTCCGGCAATGGTGGCTCCGGTCTCGTAGACCTGCATTTCCAGTGGCTGCCCAACGCGGACGCTCCCCGTCATGGTCGAGGGCATCAGAAAATGGACTTCCAAGTCCCCTGTACCGACGATTTCCATGAGGGGCTTACCTGTGGTCACGTATTCGCCCTTGCCCACGTCCAGGGAAAGAACCGTGCCGGCAAAGGGCGCTCTGATGGTGCAGCGGTCCACATCCAATTGGCTGAGCACCTTGGCCTGGGTGCTGACATCCACTTCGCAGCGGGCCTTGGTCACTTCCTGGACGCTGGCGGATTCCATCTTGGCGAGACTCTGGGTGTTCTCCAGGATCGCCTGGGCCAACCGTTCACTTGCCTTGGCCTGGGCCAACAGTGCCTGATAGCTGCGGCAATCCAAATCCACCAAAGGGTCTCCAGCCTTGAATTCTTCGCCTTCGCGCACGCGGATCGTCGTGATGAGAGAACCGATCTGGCTGGAAAGGATCGCATGGTTGCGGGCCACCACCTGCCCGCGGAGTTCCGTGCCGTTTTCCTCGGCCAGGGCCGGGAAGCATAGACAAAACACAAAGGCCAGGCCGAAGAGGCCCCCCCTGACGAACGGAATCGGAATCACGCCGTGCATCAGTTCATCTCCGCAGGTTGGGTGGTGGGCGCGGGCTGTTCCAGCAACGCGTTCAGATCACCCGGAGTCCACAAAATC
>CAYLNA010000199.1:0-4114 GCA_964384665.1 uncultured Desulfovibrionaceae bacterium
TCTTCAGGAGGGCCTGGGGAGCGGCAAGAGCGACGCCATTTTGTACAATGCCCTGGCCAAGGTCGCCTTTGGGCGGCGAGACAGCCAGGGTGTGTGGGAATATCTGGACAAGGCCAAGGCGGCGGACCCGAATCTGCCGCAAACCTATTACAACGGCGCGGCCGTCCTGCTAGCCCAAGGCAAACCCGGGGAGGCCCTTGGCCAGTACGATCAAGCCTTGGCCGTGCTGCCGCTGGACGTGCGGGCGCTGATTGGTTCGGCCGTCATTCTCGATGGCCAGGGCAAGACGGACGCCGCCCGCGAGCGTCTGGAGAAAGCGCGCGGCACGGGAGACGTGGGCGCCATTTTGATGCTGGCCCAGTATCTCCAACGGCGCGGCCAGGGCGACGAGGCCGTGACCGTGCTGGAGGACGCCCTGCGTCGTCAGCCGGGAGCCGTGGCCTTTATTCAGGCCAAGGCGAAACTGCACATGGTTCGTGGGGAAACGGACGCGGCCATGGCCTTGTATGACCAATTCGAAGCCATCGACCCCTGGGGCGGGACCCTGGAGCGGACCAGGACCTGGATGTCGGTGGGGAGCATGGACAAGGCCGAAAACAGCGCCCGTCGGCTCATTGAACTGAGTCCGGATCGAGGCGACTCCTATGTTCCCCTGGCGGTCATTCTTGAATCCGGTCGGGACAGGGCCGGGGCCGAGGCGTTGCTGCGAACGGCCCTGTCCCGCGATCCGGCCAACGATTCGCTTGGAATCCTGTTGGGAGAATTTCACGTCCGCGGTCGTGAGCTGGATAAGGCCCTGGATGGCTATGAATCCGTGCTGCGGCGCTCGCCCATGAATGCGCCGGCCCTGACCGGAAAAGGCGTGGTCCTGCAACTCATGGGCAAGATGGACGAGGCGGCGCGAGCCTATGTCCAGGCCGTTCAGGCCAAGCCCGATCATGCTCCGGCCCTGAACAACCTGGCCATGCTCTGGGCCGATGACGAAAAAAACCGGCAGGCGGCCCTGAACCTGGCCATGGCCGCCTTCACCAGATCAAGCGGGGAGCCGGCGGTCGTCGATACCCTCGGCTATGTCCTGTTGCGCAACAATCGGTTCGAGGACGCCTTGCGGGTGCTGGATCGGGCCGTCGTTCTCGCCGATGGAAACGGGGCGATCCACTACCATCGCGCCCTGGCGCTGCACGGGTTGGACCGGCGGTCGGAAGCCGTCGCGGCGTTGCGGACGGCTCTGGCCACGGGAGATTTCGGGGAGCGCGCCGCCGCCGAGAAACTGCTGCTCGTTCTTCAGGGCGCGCAATGATTTAAAAAGGAGGTACTGTCATGGATACCATCATCCTGCGCAACCTCACCCATAACATCCTGTGGGCCGTGCTGGCCTTGGCTGCGGCGGTGCTCGCCTTGAGCCCGTCCCTCATGCCCCTGTCCTTGGACTCGATGTTCTTGAAAAACGCGGGGCATTTTTTCGTGGCCACGGCCTTGCCCTCGATTTTGACCGGAACATGGTGCGCGGTGGCGACCAAGAGATGTCGGTTCACGGTATCCTTGTTCCTGCCCTTGGTCATGTCCGGAAGCGTGCTGATTGTTCTGGCCGCCCTGGGCCGATTCGAGGACGCGCGGAGCGATGAATTCCGGATTGTATTCTGGGGATTCGCGGTGTTCACCCTCATCAAGACACTCGAATTCCTGATCACGAAGTTTCGCCGCGTCCTGCCGGGCATCGTGAAGCGGATTCTCGTCGTGGGCGACGGGCCGCTGTCCGTGCAGATGGGCAATCTGACCTCGGCCGCTGGCGGCCGATATGTCCTGTTGGGGCGGGTGCGATGCTTCGACAACATGTGTTCCGAAACCGAGGACGAGGAGGGCGGCGCCGCGCCGGAAGCCGAGCCCGGCTGGCTACTGCGTTTGGCCCGTAATTTCAGGGCCGATCAGCTGGTGATTTCCTTGGCAGAACGCCGGGGGGCCTTTCCGGTGGAAGAGATGCTTTGTTGCAAACTCGCAGGGATCGAGGTTGTCGACGCTCCGTCCTTTTACGAGCGGGTCTCGCGCAAGCTCCTGATCGAAAATATCACTCCAAGCTGGTTCATTTTCTCCCACGGCTTCCGGGTGACCTGGATGCTGCGCTTTTTGAAACGATTCCTCGACATCACGGTCTCCCTGGTCGGCTTGCTTTGCTTTCTTCCCCTGGCGCCGTTCATTGTCCTGGCCATCAAGTTTGATTCCCCGGGTCCAGTCTTGTTCCGGCAGATTCGCGTGGGCGAGGGGGACCGGCTTTTCACCCTCATGAAGTTCCGGACCATGAGCCAAGACGCGGAATCCCGAACCGGGGCCGTCTGGTCCCAGATCAACGACCCGCGCGTCACCAAGGTCGGGCATTTTCTGCGAAAAACGAGGTTGGACGAGGTTCCGCAGCTAGTCAACGTCCTGCGCGGAGACATGAGTTTTGTCGGTCCGCGGCCGGAACGGCCGGAGTTCGTCCGCACGCTGAAAGAAATCATTCCGTACTATTCGGAGCGCCATTACGTGAAACCGGGGCTGACCGGCTGGGCTCAAGTGTGTTATCCGTATGGCTCCTCGGTGGAAGACGCCATCGAAAAATTGCGCTATGATTTGTATTACATCAAGAACATCTCCATTTTCTTTGATCTGTATATCGCCGCGAGAACATTTATCGTCATTATTTTCGGACGAGGGAGGTAGGCATGTTCGGAAAGCATCGAGGCGTGTTGGGTCGGGCTGTCGTGACGATTCCGTGTCTGTTGGCGTTGGCCTGGGGCGTGGGCGCGGGAATGGCCGTAGCGGGGGATTATGTCATCGGGGCCGGAGACAGGATCAATGTGTCCGTGTGGGGCGAGCCGGATCTGACCAGCGAGGTTGTCGTGCGACCCGATGGCAAGATCTCCTTCCTCGGGGCCGGAGAGATCGTGGCCGAGGGGCTGACGCCGGCCCAGCTCCAGCAGGAAATGAGCGCCCGGATCTCGACCCTGGTCAAGGACGCCTTGGTCACGGTGAGCATGGTCGAAATCGTCAACAGCAAGGCCTATATCATCGGCGGCGGGGCTCCGTCCGGATCGTTTGACCTGAAGCAGAAGACCTCGCTGCTGCAGCTTCTGGCCAGCATGGATCTGACTCGGGCCGATCTGCGCGGCGGGCACATCCTGCGTGACGGAAAACGTTTGGAGCGGAATTTCCATGCGCTTTTCCATCAAGGAGACATGGAGCAGGATTTGGTTCTGCGCAACAATGACATCATTTTCCTGCCCGCGCTCCCGGAGCCGTATGTCTATGTCCTGGGCGCGGTGAACACTCCCCACGCCCTGGTTTTTCGGGAGGGGATGACGGTCCTGGACGCCATTCTGGAATGCGGGGACTTCAACAAGTTCGCCGACAAGAACAAGACCGTCATCGTGCGGCGCGAGAATGGAGTGGAAACGCGTATTCCGGTTCGGGCCAAGGCTCTGGCCGAAGGCAAGGATTTAGCCCAGAACGTGGTGCTCAGGCGGGGTGACTACATTATCGCCGACGAGAGTTTCTTTTAGGCGCGACGCGCGGGAAATTCCATGAGCAATGACATCTACCAGGAACTGGAACGCTACACCCGGCTTGTCCTGGCCAGAAAGCGCGTCCTCGTGAGCACCGCCCTGGTCGTGATGACGTGCGGCGTGGTGCTCAGCTACGTTTTGCCCAAGAAATACGAGGCCACGTCCACGGTGTTCATCGAGCAAAGCGTCATCAACGAACTGGTCAAGGGCATCGCCGTCACTCCGTCCATGGACGCCAAGATCAGGGTCTTGTCGGTGTCCATGTTGAGCCGGACCATGCTGACCAAGGTTTTGGACATCCTCGACAAGGACACGACCTTCGCCACCGACGCCGAACGCGAGAATTACCTCACGGCCCTGCGCGAGCGGATTTCGATCAAGTTGGTGGAACGGCAGGGGATTTTCTATATCACCTTCGTCGACCCGGATCCCAGGTATGCCCGCGATTTGGTGAACACCCTGACCCAAGTCTACATCGAGAGCAATACGGCGTCCAAGCGAGATGAGTCCTTGGAAGCCACGCGCTTTCTGTCCGAACAGATCGAGACGTTCAAGAAGCGTATCGACGCGGTGGA
>CAYLNA010000200.1:0-4059 GCA_964384665.1 uncultured Desulfovibrionaceae bacterium
TGAAGGTCAGGCAGTCCGTGCGCCAGGGGTGGAGCGGGTCGGTCAGGGCCGGGAAGAGGAAATGTCCCAGGCGGTCGGTCTCGGTCAGGATGAAGAAGAATTGGTCCCAGGCCAGATCCGGCCAGAGCAGGTCGAGCGCCGTGGCGCGGCAGGCCAGGGTGCGGTGCAGTTCCTCCAACAGAAAAGCCGGGTCCGTGGCTCCGGCCACGGTGTCGGCCTCGATGGTGTAGCCGTGATCGGCCAGGATGCCGCCCAGGGCCGGGGGATGGACGCCGCCGCTCAGACTTTGGGCCGGAAATCCGGCCACGAGCATGGCCCGCATGGGCCGCACCGGGGCCAGGTTGGGCATGTTGACGACCTTGGCGAAGTATCCGGCCTCGGCCAGACGCTCGAAGATGGTGACGCCATGGACGTGGGTGAAGTCCGTGAAGTCCAGCTTGTAGGTGGCCGGGTCCATGCGGGTGAACCCGAATACGCCGTGCTCGCCGGGTGGACTGGCCGTGAACATGCTGGTCCAGTTCACGGGCGAGAGTTCGGGCAGCTCGGCCCGGATGGCCCGGCAGCCGGGCGCGTCGACCAGGGTGGCCAGGTTGGGAAGCAGCCCCTGGGCGCAGAGCGCGCGGGCCAGAGACCAGGGCAGGCCGTCGAGACCGAGAAAAACCAATCGGGATGCATGCATGACGGGCCGTGTAGCAGGGGGCGGGATGGTTGGCCAGCGCGGGTCCGGGGCGGAGTTTAGTTCGGAGTCTGGTGGTCCTGCGACAAAAGGGCCTGGGTGAAGCGGGTGAATTCGTCCAGATGCTCGGTGATGACCCGCACCGTGATGGGCAGGTGCAGGCTTTGGTAGTCATGCACGGCGATGTTTCGGAATCCGACCATGCGTCTCAGGGAAGCGGCCAAGTCCGGGTCGATCCAGCCGGCTTGGGCCAGGAGGGTGAAGACGTCGCGGGCGCTTTGCGGCAGTCCCAGCCCCTCGCGACGGATCAGGTGGTGCCCCATGCCCAGGGCGGCCTCGCAAGCGCGCTGGATATTCAGGATGGCGGCGTCCTGGCGGGTGAAATCCTGGGCAAAGGCGTCCGGGTCGTTGAAGTATTCTTCTCTGGCCCGGCGTACGCAGCGTTCGATGGTCGCGGCTTTGTTCAGAAGCACGTTGTCAGCCATGGATAGTCCCCCTTTTTGCGATGTCGGCCAGGAGTCCGGACCGGGCCTCGTCCAAGGCCGTCTTTTCGCTCAGCACAAAGCATTCGAACAGATCCGCATCGGGTTGTCTGGCCCAGAGTCTGCGTCCAGTGGTGAGAATCTGGTGTTGCATGATCGTGGACGCGGCCCGCAGGTCGAGCAGATCCACGTCGCAGCTGGCCTGGTCAGCCAGAATCTCGCTCAGCTCCCACAGCTGGATTGGATCGGCTTTGCCCTCGACCAGCACTGCCAGGTCCAGATCGCTGTCCGGTCTAGCGGTGCCAGCAATGCGGCTGCCAAAGGCATGGATGGCCAGAAGTTTGGGCAAGGCCTGGCGGATGGTCTGGATAAGCGGGCCGTATGCATCGAGCAGGGCGAGTGTGTTTGGCATGGCCGTGACCATGCGTCAAAACAGGGCAAAAGAAAACCGGCCCGCCTACCCGCGTCCCTCGTCCGTGTTCTGTTCGGGCGTCACGGGCAATTCGATGGTGAAGCGGGCGCCCTGGCCTGGCTGGGAGTCAACGGAGATGGCGCCCTGGTGGCCCTGGGTGATGATGAAGTAGGACACGGACAGGCCCAGGCCCGTGCCTTCGCCCGGTTTCTTGGTGGTGAAGAAGGGTTCGAAGATGCGGCGCTGGATTTCCGGCGGGATGCCGGGGCCGTTGTCCTCGATTTCAATGCGCACGCCTTGAGTTGCGCCGGACAGGCGGATGACGATGCGCGGGGCTTGGACCGGGTGGGCGGCCATGGCCTGGGCCGCGTTGCGCAGGATGTTGAGCACGACCTGCTCGATTTCGGTCTCGGTGCAGGCGATGGCCGGAATCTGGCCCTGCTCGCTGATTTCGATCTGAATCTGCTTGAAATCGTAGCTTTTCCTCAGGTCGTAGTCGCTTTCGGCCAGGGCGATGGCCTTTTCGATGATACCCCGCACGTCGCACTGCCCCCGGTGGGCTTCGGAGCGGCGGCTGAAGTCGAGCATGTTGCGGACGATGGTCGCGGCCCTGCTCCCTGCGGCCTGGATCTGTTCGACGAACACGTCCAGCTTGCGGGCTTTCATGTACCGTTCCATCAGGGTCAGATCGAGACCGATGGCCGCGGCGGCTTCCTGGTTTTTGGGGAAATCAGGCCGGGTGCGCAGGGCCAGGTTCTGGGCCGTTTGCAGGATGACGCCCAGGGGATTGTTGATTTCGTGGGCGATGCCGGCCGCGATGCCGCCCACGGACATCATTTTTTCGGTCTGGATCATCATTTCCTGGATTTTCTTCTGCTCGGTGATGTCGTGGAAGGTGGTGATGGTGTGCTCTTCTCCATCGATGACCAGAACCTTGCTGGAAACCAGGCAGGTCAGCACGGTTCCGTCCGCATGGCGGATTTCGATGGATTGGTTTTGGATGGATTTTTTTTTACGGATCAGCGCCAGGAGGGCCTCGCGTTTGCGCGGGTCCAGGTAGAGACCGAGGTCGCCGGTGGTGCGATTCAGCATGTCTTCGCGGGGTCGGCCGAAGGTCGCCGCGCAGGCCGTGTTGGCTTCCGTGATCCGTTCGGACTCCAAGTGGGTCAGGATAATGGCGTCCGGAGAGGACTGAAAAAGGTGCACGAATTTGGCCTCGCTGTCGCGCAGGGCCCGTTCGGCCTGGACCCGACCCTCAATCATGGCGTTGGCCGAAAGGGCCAGGGCTTGCATTTCCGTGTAGTGCTGGGTGTCGGGATCAAGCAGCTTGCCGCTGGCCTCGGCCTCGCGGAAGGCGGTCATGAAGGCCTGGAGGTTGCTTTCCAGACGCTCTCCGGCCCATTTGGCCAGGACATACTGGCCGGTCAGAACCAAGGACAGCAAAACTCCCAGGGCCATGGCCCGTTCACGCATGTCGGCCCAGAGGCGCTCGCGCTGCCGGGCGATCTCGATTTCCACGGCCTCCACGTTGACCCCGGCTCCCATGAACCAGCCCCAGGCCGTGACCGGGGTGATGTAGCTGATCTTGCGGTGGGCTGGTTCATCCGCTGTCGCCGGCCGGACATATTCCACGAATCCGCCGCCTGACCGGGCCGTTTCCGTGATCTTTCGGCTCACTTCCTCCGGGTTTACTTTGGGGTGCGCGAAAAGGTTTTCTCCCTTGAACGGGCCCGACAGGAACTGGCCATCCAGGGTGCAGGCGAAAATATAGCCCTTGTCGCCGAACTGGCGGTATTCCATGAGGCGCAGGATCTCGCGGCCGAGGTCGGCTTCGGCGTCCCCGAGGTATTCGCCAGTGCCGATGAACCAATCCAGCTGCGGAAAGTATTTGATGAAGGCCAGCTTGCGGTGTCCCCGTCCCTGGCTGTCCGGCTTGGTCCAGAGGTATTCGTAGAAGCCTTCACCCCGGTCGCGGGCGATGGCGATCATGTCCCGGATGACCATCCGGCCTTGGAGATCCCGCATGCCGAGCAGGTTCTGGCCTTCGAGTTGGGGCTGGTCCGCGAACAGTTCCTCGACGCCGTTCAGATTGGTGGCGAAGAAATAGCCGCGTCCGTTGTTGTAGCGGATGGGGCGCAGGGCTTCCCGGACCATGGCGGCGATTTCGGCCCGGTCCCTGCGTCCGGCGTTGTGGCGGTGGAGGTTGTCGGCCACGGACCAGGCTTCGAGCACGCGCTGGCGGATGTTCTGGCGCAGGTTGAGTTCCAGGTTGGTCTGCTGATCCGTGATCATGGCCTGGAAAAGGTCGATCTGCCGTTTGACCTCTGTCTTGCGCGTTTCCAGGTAGTCGCGCCGGATCCGGGCCGAGTCGGCCTCGAAGTGGAGGGCGTCGCTGCCCAGCCACAATCCGCCCAGGGCCAGGAGGCTCAGGCCGGACAGGATGGCGACCAGGCGGAGGATGGTCAGGGAGATGCTGTTTTTTGGTGCTA
>CAYLNA010000201.1:0-4058 GCA_964384665.1 uncultured Desulfovibrionaceae bacterium
TACTCGGAGGCGCGTCATGCAAACCGCGAAACTGTTCACCAATGGCCGCAGCCAGGCGGTCAGATTGCCGAAGGAGCTGCGTTTTTCCGGCGAGGACGTCTATATCAAGAAGATCGGCAACATGGTCATCCTCCTGCCCAAGGATGATCCCTGGTCGCCGCTGCTGAACAGCCTCGACCAGTTTTCGGATGATTTCATGAGCGAAAGGGAGCAACCGCCGCTCAACGCACGGGAAGACCTGTGACAACCTGGCTGCTGGACACGAACATCTGCATCTACGTGATCAAACGGAAACCGCCACAAGTTCTGGAGCGTTTCCGGCAGGCCGAGGTCTCCCAAATAGGGATTTCGTCCATCACGTTCAGCGAATTGATGTACGGCGCGGCCAAAAGCGCCAAGCCGGACCAAAACCGCCTCGCCCTGTCCCAATTCGTCGCGCCCCTGGAAATCATGCCCTACGACGACGCGGCGGCCCAGCATTATGGGGAACTGCGGGCATGCCTGGAGCGCAGGGGCACGCCAATCGGGTCGATGGACATGCTCATCGCCGCCCACGCCCTTGCCTTGAACACCACCCTCGTCACCAACAACGAGAGGGAATTCGCGCGCGTCCCCGGACTGCGCACCGAAAACTGGGTGTGACGCGCACAGCCGACATGCCACGCCGATGCAGACCACGCCCCGCCCAATTCCGGACACGCCCGCGCCGTATTCCCGCATGCGCCGGCTCAAATTCCTCGCGCTCTGCGTTCTGATCGTGCTGCTCCTGTCCCCCTGGACAAAGCCAGGGCCCGACGGCTGCGGGATTTCCGTCATGACCTGGAACGTCGGCAACGCCAGGCGTCCAGCGCCCACCGTGGAGCAGGTGGCGGACGTCATTCGCGGCGAGGGACGGCCGGACATCCTGCTCCTGCAGGAGACCCGCGACACGGAGTTTTTGCGCGCTCTCGCCGCCAGGCTGGGCTATGCCCATGTCGCGCCACGGCCGGAACAGAAATCCCGGGGCGCGGACACGGCCATCCTGTCCGACTTCCCGCTGACCCCGGATAAACATCTGCGCTGGCCCGTCACGCCCTTCACCGGCGCGGCCATCCTGGCCCAGGCCGCGACGCCCCTCGGGCCAATCCTGCTCGGATCGGTCCATCTACCGGCGATGCGCAAGGAACGCGATGGCGACCACAACGTCGTCCTCCTGACGCGGCAGACGCTGCAAATCCTGTGGCGGGAACTCACCGAGGACACCAACCGGGGCATGGCCGCGCGCGAGCTGATGAACGCGACCGCCTCCTGGTCCGGCCGAATCGTTCTCGGCGGCGACTTCAACACCCTGGCGTGGGCAAAAGCGCTACGCCCTGTGCAGGCCTCCCTGCATGACGCCCTGTGGCCAGGCTGGAGCATGTTCAGCGGCACCTACGTCCTCGTGGATTCGTGGCTCCGGCCGCGCATTGATTTCCTGTTCCACGACCCTGGCCTGCGCGCCCGCCAGGGCGACGTGGGCCGCCACTCCCCCGGCGATCACCTCCCGGTGCGGACGATAGTGGACCTCTCTTCTCGATAGCCAAGCCACCCCTTTCCCGGACCAGACTTCCGCTGGAATGCCGCCCAGTTCCGTCTCCACCTTGCCTTGCCGGCCATGACACGCTAGCGACGGGAATGCACTCATCCATCCTGCGTGAACTCCTCGACGATGCGGCCACCCCGTCACGCCTGGCGCCGGCCGTGAGTTCCGGCCTGATTCTCGGCGTGCTGTGCGTGGTCATCGAACTGTCCTTGGCCTCCCTCGTCTTTTCCGGCCCCCTGGCGGGTTTCGCGGCCAAGGCCGCCGGACTGACCTTGTTCGGGGCCACCGTCATGTGCCTGGTCGTGACCCTGCGCACGGCCTTTCCCGCGTCCATCTGCGTTCCCCAGGACGCGCCGGCGGCGGTCATGGCCGCCGTGGGCGCGAGCGTGGCCGCCAGCCTGGCCGCCAGCGGACACCCGGAGCACGCGGCCGTGACCGTGGCCGCGGGCATGGCCGTATCGACCCTGGCCACGGGCCTCGCGTTTCTGGTCATGGGCCGCTTCGACCTCGGCAACCTGATGCGCTACGTGCCCTACCCGGTCATGGGCGGATTCATGGCCGGCATCGGCTGGCTTCTGATCCAGGGCGGCGTGGGCATTGTCACCGGCGTGTCCCTGAATTTTCACGACCTGCCCGCGCTGCTGAGCCTGGACAAGCTGCGCCTCCTGCTGCCGGCGGCCCTGCTGGCCTTTGGGCTCATCGCGGCCCTGGGGCGCTGGAGCAGCGTGTTCATCCTGCCCTGCGCCCTGATCGCGGCCGTGGCGCTCTTCGTCCTGTACCTCGCGGCCACGGGCATGAGTCTCGAAAACGCCATGGACGCCGGCTACCTCCTGGGCGGCATGCCCGATGGCGGGGCGCTGTGGCCCGTCTTCCGCCCCGAGGAGCTGGCGAACATCGACTGGAGCGCGCTGCTCCCGCAAGCGCCGCAGATGGGCACCATTCCCCTCATCGCCACCATTTCCCTGCTCCTGACCGCCAGCGGCGTGGAAGCCGCGACCAAAACCGACCAGAACCTGAGCCGGGAACTGTCCGCCAACGGCCTGGCCAACATCCTCGGCGCGGTGGCCGGCAGCCAGACCGGCTACACGGCCCTGAGCCTGACCCTGCTCGGCCCGCGCACGGGATCGGTCTCGCGCCTGTCCGGGATGGTCTGCGCCCTGGTGCTCGGCGCGGCCACCTTTTGCGGGGCCGGAGTGCTCGGCTATTTTCCGCGCTTCATCCTCGGCGGCATGGTCCTCTTTCTTGGCGTGGCCACCCTACTCGACTGGGTCGTGGCGGCCCGACGTCGCGTCTCCAACGTGGATTACGCCCTGATCCTGGCCATCCTCTGCGCCATCGCCCTGTTCGGACTTCTGCCCGGCGTGGCCTTTGGCATGCTCGCGGCCGCAGTCATCTTCGTGGTCAAATACAGCCGGTTGCCCGTGCTGCGTCTGGACACCGACGCCACGGCCCTGTCCAGCGCCCGGCAGCGCTCCGTGCCGGACCGCCTCATCCTGCGCGAACGGGGGGGCAAGGTGCGCGTGCTGGGCGTCATGGGCTACCTGTTCTTCGGTTCGGCCAACGCCGTGTGCGGCGCCGCCGCCACGCGGCTGCGACCCGAGGGACAGGAGGGGCCGAGTCATCTGATCCTCGATTTCGCCGAAGCCGACGGATTCGATTCCTCGGCCGTGAACAGCTTCCTGCGCCTGCTGCAACGCTGCGCGGCCGCCGGATGCCAAGCCGTGTTCGCGGCCGCCCCGCGCGATCTGGAACGGCAGATGCGCCGGGCCGGAGCCAGCGAAACCAGCCAGGCCGTGTTTCTGCCGGACCTGGACCGCGCCCTGGAGCACTGCGAGGACGAGGTGCTGGCGGCGGAAACCGCGCGCCAGCATGGCGCGACCGACAGTCAGGACCGCCTCTTTGACCTGGCCGTGGACGATCTGCTCCTGCATCTGGAGGAGGGAGAACGCTTCGAGGCCCTGGTGGAGCGACTGGGACCGCGTTTGTCGCGCCGGACCGCCACGCCCGGAGAAATCATCATGGCGCACGGAGCGGATCCGGCCGGAATCTGGTTCCTCCTGGCCGGCCAAGCCGAAGAGACAACGATCGACGCCGATGGAACGACCACGCGCCTGCGCACCCTGGCCCCAGGCGCGCTTTTCGGCCGCGCCGCCGGACGCTCCGAGCAGACCGCGCCGGGCGCGGTCACGGCCGTGGAGACCTGCTCCCTGGCCTTTCTGCCCGAAGCAGCCCTGGCCGTGCTGGAAGCGGAAGATCCCGAAGCCGCCCTGACCTTCTACCGCCTGTTCGCGGGCCAATTGGAAACGCGTCTGGCCAAGGTTTTCCCATCCAGGGGGACCATTTCAGAATAGCGGACGCTTTTGCCCGAGGAACACCATGTCCCAACCTCACGACGGCTCCTACAAACTCCTTTTCAGCCATCCGGAAATGGTCGAAAGCCTGATTCCATTTCTAAATCTAAAGAGCATTTATGATCCACGGCCAAGCCACGATTGAA
>CAYLNA010000202.1:0-4045 GCA_964384665.1 uncultured Desulfovibrionaceae bacterium
TGGGTCTCCAGCCATCGGCCCAGCAAGCGGTCGCGCACGCTGTAGCACAGCCCGAGATAATACTGTTCCTGGCGGGGGGGGAAGGGATCGCTGCCCAGGGTCAGGGCGACATGGCGCTGGATATCGTCCTTCAAGGACTGGACGGTCGAGAATGTGTCCGGGGTGTTCATGATGCCTCCAATGAGTCCGAATGACCCAGCCCTAGCACAAAAAAAAATCGTCCGAAACCAGGAATCCCATCCGCGAGCGCCCCGCGCGCCTTCTGGACAAGTCCGGGCGCGGACAGCGCCACCTTGGAAACGGGACCGGCGCTTGAAGCCCGCCCGCTTTGCGCCTACACCGACGCCATGCTCCGCGCCATCATCCTTGCCCTGTTCCTGCTCCCGCCAGCACCGGCCATGGCCGCCGCGCCCAATGTCCTGGTCCTGCATTCCTACCATCCCGGCCTGTCCTGGACCGACAACCTCAACGCCGGCATCCGGGACAGTTTCCAGCGCCTCGCGCCCAAGGCCCTGCTCTGGATGGAATACCTGGACACCAAGCGCAACACGGACACGTCCTATCTGGCCCTGCAGGCCGCCCTGCTCGGGCACAAACTGGCCAACAGCCGCTTCGACCTGATCGTGGTCACGGACAACGACGCCCTGGACTTCGTGCTGACCTACCGCGAGTCCATTTTCCACGCCGCGCCAGTGGTCTTTTGCGGGATCAACAATTTCAGTCCCGAGCAGCTGCGCGGCCAGACGGGCGTCACCGGTCTGGCCGAGAACCCGGCCTTCGTCCAGACCATGGAAACGGCCCTGACTCTGCATCCGGAGACAAAAGAGTTCGTCGTCATCGGCGGCGATCAGGCCATCACCGACCTGCTCACGGACCAATCCCTGCGCGCCCTCGAAGGCCGATTTCCCACCATCCGCTTCACCTACTGGAACAATCTCGGCGCGCGCGAGCTGCGCCAGCGTCTCGAATCCCTCGGAACCGGCCAGGTCATCCTCGTCCACGGCGTCATGCGCAACGAGGATGGCGTGCTCGTCGATTACCGCGAAAAAAACCATTTCCTTTCCGCCCACGCCGCCGCGCCCATCTACGGATTCTGGGATTTCGAGATGGGCACGGGCTGCGTCGGCGGCAAGATGGTCGAGGGATACGCCGAGGGCGAGCGCGCGGCGGCCCTGGCCCTGCGCGTTTTGAACGGAACCAGCCCGGACGAGCTGCCCGTGGATACGCAAACCCCCTCGCGCTATATCTTCGACTACGTCCAATTGCGCCGCTTCGGCCTCGATGCGGACGCCCTGCCCCCTGGCAGCCTCGTCCTCAACCAGCCGGCGCGCGTCTACCAAATCGACAAGCGCTATATCTGGGGGGCCATGGCGGCCGTGGCCGTGCTCGTGGCGGCGCTGGCCATGCTGGTCAGTTCCATCCGCCGCCGCCAGGAAGCGCAGGACGTGCTGCGCCGGCACAAGGAGCAGCTGGAGGACGCGGTCTGGGCCCGGACCGAGCATTTGCGCGCGGCCAACGACGAACTGGAGCGCGAGGTCCACGAGCGAGTCCGAGCCGAGGGCGACCTACGCAAGACCAGGGCCCGGCTGGAGATCGAGGTCCAGCGCCGAACCCAGGACCTGCGCTTCGAGATCGAGCAGCGCCGCGAGGCCGAGGCCCATACCCGGGACCGCGAGGCCAAGGCCCGGGCCCTGCTCAACGCGCCGAGCGAAACCCTGCTCCTGGTCGACCAGACCGGCATCATTCTCGACATCAACGACACCGGGTCGGCGCGCTTCGGCGCCAACCGCGAGGCCCTGGTCGGCATCAGCCTGTTTCAGATTCTGGATCCGGTTCTGGGCCAGATCTGCAAGGACGCCGTGGACACGGTCTTCGTGTCCGGCGCGGATCACGGCGTGGCCGATTACGACCGCGAGCGCGACCTGGATCTGCGCCTGTACCCTGTTTTCGGCGACTCCGGGCAGGTCACGCGGGTGGCCGTGTTCATGGCCGACATAACCGAGTCGCGGCGCATGGCCCGCCAGATCATGCTCCTGGACAAGATCAATTCCCTGGGCCGCATGGCCGCCGGCATCGCCCACGAGATCCGCAATCCCCTGACCGGCATCCACGGCTATCTCTACGCCATGGACGAGGTCTGCGCCGAACTGGACGACGCCGAGGCCGCCGGCATGCTGCGCGCCATCATCGAAAAAATCCGCAAGGCCGCCGGCAAGATGGAATCCGTCATCCGCCGCGTCCTCGATTTTTCCAAGCCCGGCGCGCCGCGCATGGACGCCCTCGATCCGAGCCAACCGGTGCAGGAGGCCCTCGGCCTCATGGCCGCGACCCTGCGCGCGGCCGGGATCGCCGTGGAAACGGAACTCGAACGGACGGCCGTTATCCACGGGGACCGCATGCAGCTGGAGCAGGCGGTCATCAACATTCTGGACAACGCGGCCCGCGCCACGCGCCAGGCGGAGGTCAAGCGCCTGCGCGTGGTCCTGGACAGCGCCGAGGGCCTGGTCCGCCTGACCATCGGCGATTCCGGGCCGGGCATCCCGGAACGCGACCGGGAACGGATCTTCGACCCCTTTTACACCACGGCCTCCGACGGCACGGGCATCGGCCTGTCCATCGTGCAGCGCATCGTGGCCGACCACCACGGCTCCATCCGCGTTGGCGCAAGCCCCCTGGGCGGAGCGGAATTCTGCCTGGAATTTCCCGCTTCCAGCGAAGGATAAAACATGGACTACAGCTTGCTCATCATCGACGACGAGGAATCCATCCGCGACAGCCTGACCATGGCCCTCTCCCGCCATTACGCGGTCACGGCCCGCGCCAGCGGCTCCGAGGCCCTGGCCGAATTGGAGCGTCTGCAACCGGATCTGATCCTGCTCGACATCGGCCTGCCGGACATGAGCGGCCTGGACGTGCTGGAGGCCATCCGGGCCAAGGCCGCCCACGCGGCGGTGATCATGATCACCGCCTTCGAGGATCTGGACACGGTCATTTCGGCCATGAAACGCGGGGCCTTCGACTACTTGGTCAAGCCCCTGCGCATGGACGCCCTCAAGCACTGCCTGGAACGGGCCAAGAGTTCCATTCGGCTGGGCAAGGAAATCCGCGCCCTGCAGGACAAGGCCCTGCACGAGCAGATCCCGTTTTTCGTGGCCGAGAGCCAGGCCATCACCAACGTGGTCGAGATGGTCGGCAAGGTCGCGGTCAGCCCGGACACGCCGGTCCTGATCGAGGGTGACACGGGCACGGGCAAGGAACTCATCGCCAGTTCCATCCACTACCGCAGCCCCAATTTTCGGGGCCCGCTGGTCACGGTCAACTGCGCGGCCATTCCCGAGGACCTGATCGAGAGCGAACTCTTCGGCTACGCCCCCGGCGCTTTCAGCGGAGCCGGAAAAAAGGGCAAGATCGGCTTGGTCGAGGCGGCGGCCGAGGGGACCCTCTTTCTGGACGAGGTCGGCGAGCTGCCGCCAAGCGCCCAGGCCAAGCTGCTGCGCTTTCTGCAGCAGGGGGAGTTCTACGCCCTGGGCTCCACCACCAGGCGCACGGTGCGCACCCGCATCGTGGCCGCCACCAACCGCGATCTGGAGGGGATGGTCAAAAGCGGCGCCTTCCGCCAGGATCTGTTTTTCCGACTGGCCGTGGTCCGGGTGCGCGTGCCCTCCCTGACCACCCGCGCCGACGACATCCTGCCCCTGGCCCAGCTTTTCCTGCACGAATTCGGAACAAAATTCGGCAAGAACTTCGCGACCATCACGCCCGCCGCGCGCCAGGCCCTGGAAAACCACGCCTGGACCGGCAACGTCCGCGAACTGCGCAACATCATGGAACGGGCCGCGCTCATGGCCCGAGGACCGGAATTGGACGCACCGGACCTGGGGCTGAGCCCGGAATGCGCGCCGAGCCAGGACACATCCCTTGCGCCGCCCCTGACCGAGGCCGGCATGAACCTGCCGGCCGTGCTCCACGATTTGGAGCGAGGCTATTACGAACAGGCCCTGCGTCTGGCCGCCGGCAACGAATCCCAGGCCGCCCGGCTCCTCGA
>CAYLNA010000203.1:0-1311 GCA_964384665.1 uncultured Desulfovibrionaceae bacterium
TCCTTCAAAACAGCGCCGAACCGAACCAGAGCGGACGGCTGATTCGGCGGAGCCGCGGGCGGGATTTCGGGCGACGACAAATCCTCCGCGACGGCAAACACGAACTGGGCGTCGGAGCTGTCTGCGGACGTGTCCCGCGCCGCGACCGCGATGGACGACGGCGCGGCGGGACGGAGATCCTCGGACCAGGGAGGAACCGTCGTCTCGGGCCGCGACGTGGAGCGCGCCAGCACTTCGGCCAAGCGCTTTTCCGTCCGCTCCAGTCCGCGTTCCAGGCGGTCGATGCGGTCCAACAGCGCGAAAAACAGCCCCAACAGCACCGGAACCACGAACAGGGCCGGATTCCACCAGCCCAGGTCGACGATGCCCCACAGAGAGAGAACGAGCAACGCGGCGAGCACAAGACGCATGCAACCTCCACAGCCGACATGGCGCGAGAACGGGAATGGGGCTTGGCTACCGCATCGACATCCGATGCGCAACGCGGCCCGGACTTGCCAAGCGCGCCCCTCTGGGCCAGGAAGCCCGAAACAAGGAGCCACGCATGACCCTGATCACGGACATCCTCGACCTGACCCAAGACCTCATCCGCATTCCATCCATGCACTCCCGGCCGCAAGAAATCATGCGTTGCGCGGATTTCATCCTGGAGTGGTGCGCGCGCAACGGCATGGACGCCCGCACGATCGTGCACAACGGAACCCCATCCATCCTGGTTCTGCCGGATGGGCCGGCCCGACTGCTGCTGATGAGTCACTTCGACGTGGTCGACGCGCCGGACGAGCTGTTCGCGCCGCGTGTCGAGGGCGATCGGCTTTTCGGACGAGGAGCCATTGACGATAAATACGCGGTGGCCCTGTCCCTGGTTCTGTTCCGGGAACGACTGGCCGCCATGAAGACGCGAGGCGCGGGTCAAGCCGACATGGCTCTGGGCCTGCTCATGACCGGAGACGAGGAAACCGGCGGGGAAAACGGGGTCGGGCGCGCCCTGGGCCTGATCCGGGCGGAGCATGCCCTGGCCCTGGACGGCGGAAACCCGGAGCGGATCGTCATCCGGGAAAAAGGGGTCATCGACATCCGCCTGACGGCCACGGGTCGGCCCGCCCACGGCGCGCGCCCCTGGCTGGGCGAAAACGCCATCGACATCATTCTGGGCGACTATGCCCGCATGCGCGAACTCTTCCCGGATCAGGGCGGAGAGCACTGGCATCGGACCATCAACTGCGGACGCATCCAAGGGGGCGGGTCCATCAATCAGGTGCCCGGCGAGGCCCAGGCCTGGTTCAACATCCGCTACACCGAGGCCGACGA
>CAYLNA010000203.1:1411-4043 GCA_964384665.1 uncultured Desulfovibrionaceae bacterium
GCCCATGGCGCGGAGGAATGCGTGTCCATCTCCTCGGTGGAGCGAATCGCGGATGTCATCCGCGCCCTGGTCCTGGAACTGGAGCGGTCCTAGCCCTCGGAGGCGTTGATGACCGTGATCTGATCGTTCAAGGTCCAAAAATCATAGATGTATCCGATCAGGAAAAAACCGCCGGTCAGGGCATAGAGAATGCCGGTGATCCACTTGCCCATGTACATGCGGTGCACGCCCAGAAGGCCCAGGAAGGTCAAAAGCACCCAGGCCAGGGAATAGTCGATGCGGCCAACCCTGAACCGCAGATCCGCAGTGCGGTCCATGGACGGGATGAGGAAGAGATCCACGATCCAGCCGATGAAGAGTAGGCCCAGGGTCAGAAAATAGATGGTCCCGGAGATGGGACGGCCGTAGTAAAATCGATGCGCTCCGGTGAAGCCGAAAATCCAGAGCACATAGCCGATGAATTTGCTGTGGGTGTCGTTGATCATGGTCGCTCCGAGAGGTTGAGGTTGCCGAGCCATTCCGTGATCCGCGCCGCGCGGATTTGGGGCGCGGCGTCGGGCAGGTCCGCGTCGAAGGACTCCATCAGGGTCACGTCCTTTTGCTGGCGCAGGCATTCCAGATAAAAACGATCCAACGCCTTTCGCGCATTCTTGTTCGCCGACGGATCGCGGGCGAGCAACAGCGGGCAGGACAGCCTGTCCAGACCGGCCAGGGGCGAGTGGCGACCGAGAAAATCCTTCAGGGCCGGACGCAGCTGGACCAAAAAGGCCAGGTCCTCGCTGGCGGCCGCCTCGGCCAAGTCCGGAACGGGATCGAATCCAACCACGGCCCGGATTCGCGTGTCGCGCTCGGCCAGACGCAGAGCCAAGGCGCCGCCCATGCCCGCGCCCACGGCCCAGACCTTGTCCGCGTCGACGCGGGGCACGGCATGCTGGACAAAATCCAGAGCCCGGCGGCCCGGACTCACGCCCCCCTCGCTCGACAGATAGCGGTCCAATTCCCGCCCCACCTCGTCCAGAGTGGCGTTGTCCGCCCAGATTCCGGGCGCGTCGAAGCCCACGGCGGCCACGCCAAGACGGGCGAAGAGAACCAGATTCTCGCGGTCCTTGTCGTCAAGCCGCCCGCCAAGTTTATCCGTCATGGCCAGTGGAGCCATGAGCACGCAGCCGACCCGCTCCTCGCCTCGGGGCAAGGCCGCCCAAATCCGGTCCGGAGCGGCCGTGTCATTTCCGGACAGAGTCAGCTCGTGCCAGCGCACGCCCTGGGCGAGTATCCGGGGCTGGTCCAATTCCGGTCCGGTCCAGGATTCCCGATGGCCGAGGCGCTCCCGAACCCGCTCCACCACGGTCTCGCTCCAGTTTCCGTCGCAGGCGCAACAAAAAAAAACCGCCGCCAGCACCAACACTCTCACTCCGTGTCCCTCCTGGGCCGAGTCCACTGTCCGTTTTCAGCGGACCAGACGGGGTTGACCTTTTTCCTCTTGGCGCGCAAAAAACCGTCGCACATTCACATAAGGAATTTCCGCCCATGATCAACACCGACCGTCTCGTTTCCCTGTTCATGGACATGGTCCGCATCGACAGCCCGTCCCGGAGCGAAAAAGCCATGTCCGATCATCTCCGCGCCCTGCTCGGCCCGCGCGGCTACGCCAGCCACATCGACAACGCCGGCGCGATCATCGGCGGCGAGACCGGCAATCTCGTCATCCGCGTTCCGGCCACGGGTCCGGGCGAACCCATCGCCTTCTCCGCGCACATGGACTGCGTTCCTCCCTGCCTCGGCATCCAGCCCGTTCTGACCGACGGAGTCATCCGCGCCTCCGGCGGCACCGTGCTCGGCGGCGACGACAAGGCCGGCATCGCCGCCATTCTGGAGGCGCTCTTCCACCTGGAGGAAGAAGGCATCCCCCATCCGGAAATCGAACTGCTCTTCACCGTGTGCGAGGAAGCCGGACTGGTCGGGGCCAAGGCCATGGATTTTTCCCTGGTCCGCGCCAAGGAGGCCGTGGTCCTGGACGCCGGCGGGCCGGTCGGGACCATCATCGTCCGCTCACCGAGCAAGGCCGACATGGACATCGTTTTCCACGGCCGCGCCGCGCATGCCGGCATCGACCCGGAAAACGGGATCAGCGCCATCCAGATGGCCGCCAACGCCATCGGTCGCATGCGCCTTTTGCGCATCGATGAGGAAACCGTGGCCAACCTGGGCCGGATCGAAGGCGGCAGCCAGACCAACATCGTCGCCAACGAGGTCACCCTCACCGGCGAGGCCCGGTCCTACACCGAGGACCAGCTCCTGGGCCAGGTCGAGCACATGCGCCAGTGCTGTCTGAAGGCGGCTGCGGAGTTTGGCGGTCAGGTGGACTTCAGCCACGTCATCGCCTACCCGGCCCTGCGTGTTCCCCCGGACAGCGCGCTCCTGCACCGCGCCCTGCGCGCCTGCGCCCACCTGGGCCTGCCCACGGCGGTCAAGGGCTCGGGCGGCGGCAGCGACGCCAACGTCTTCGCCGGCCAGGGCATGTCCTGCATCAACCTCGGCATCGGCATGAGCAAGGTCCACACCACGGAGGAATTCATCACCGTGGACAGCCTGGAGCAAACAGCGCGACTGACGGCGGAGTTGATGCGGAGCT
>CAYLNA010000204.1:0-4021 GCA_964384665.1 uncultured Desulfovibrionaceae bacterium
ATGACGGACATGGAAAGGACATGGTCCGAGACGTCATTCCGGCGAAAGCCGGAATCCAGTGTTGGAGAATGGTCATGAACCAAATGTGCTGATGTTTTTGTTTCTCTCTCCTCGTGACGCGCCCCCGACGGATCTTCCGTCGGGGGCGTTTCTTTGGTGCGCCCGAAAAATTTTGAAAAGTCTCCCCCCTATTTTTGCGAAATGTGGACATCCCCGCGTTCCTGTGGTTAGACCGTGAATACGTGTTTCGTGTCGCCCGCATCGGGGGGAGGTTTCATGGCTCGGGGCTTGGCGTTTTTGGTCGCGATTATCCTGATCTCGGGGGCGGCGTTCATGATGCTGTCCTCGGGCTTGTCCTCGACGCCGGAGCGGTTGCGGATCGGCTATGCCGTGGAGGCGCCCTATGCCTTTGTCGTCAACGGGACCGTGACCGGAGAAGCGCCGGAAGTGGCCCGCCATGTCGCCACCCGCCTGGGCCTCGCCGACATCGAGTGGCGGGTCATGGATTTTGACGCCCTGATCCGGGAACTGGAGGAAGGGCGCATCGATGTCATCGCCGCCGGCATGTTCATCACTCCGGAGCGGGCGCGGCGGGTGGCCTTTTCCGAGCCGACCTTCCAGGTCGGGCCGGGATTGCTGGTGGCGCGGGGTAATCCGCTGGACCTGCACTCCTACGCCGATCTGGCCGCCAAGGGCGACATCAAGGCCGCCGTGCTGTCCGGGTCCGTGGAAGAGGCGCTGCTCTGGCGCAAGGGTTTGCCCGAGGAGCGCATGGTCCGCGTGCCGGACGCCCAGACCGGCCGCGCGGCCGTGAACTCCGGGCTGGTCCAGGCCTTGGCCCTGTCCATGCCCACGGTGCGCTGGCTGGCCCGGAACGATCCCTCGGGACGGACCGAGCCGGCCGAGCCGTTTTCCATCGCGCCCGCCATGGCCGCGGTCAGCCATGGCGGCTTCGCGTTCCGCCCCGGAGACGACGCCTTGCGCGCGGCGTGGGACGAAGAGTTGCGGCGGTTCATCGGTTCGCCCGAACACCAGGCCCTTGTCGCGGCGTTCGGTTTTTCGGCCGATGATCTGCCCCGGATGACCACGAGGGAGGTGTTGGCTCCATGAAAAGATTAACGCGCTCGTCCAGCCCGCTGTGGCCTGGAATGTGGGCTGTCGTGGGCATGTCCGTGTGCGTGGCCTGCCTCATGACCTGGCTGCATTTCTCGCATCAGACCAGCCTGCGCCGGGCCGTGGCTGTTCTGGAAGACATGCGTCTGGCCCGGATCGAGCTGACCAAGGGCTTTCTTTTCGTGTCCATGGCCACGGGCCCGGAGTCGCCCTTTCAGCGCGAGCACGGTTTAGTCCTGCTGGAACAGGCCTTGCGGACCTTCGAAAAATGCGCCGCCGGTCTGGAGCAGGAATACGGACAGCGTCTGGCCAGCTTCCGGACGCACGTCGAGACCTTCCGGAGCAGCCTCGACGCCGCGCCCGAGGGCGGCGAAGCCCGGGACGCCCGCACGGCCCGCGCGCGGATCGCCTTTCACGCCCTGGAAACCAGCGCCAGCGACCTGGACGAACGGATCCGCCACGATTTGCGCGCCCTGGCCGACCGCCTGGACCGGGAATTCCGGGTCAGCCTGCTCCTTTCCCTGGGCCTGCTTTCCGCCCTGTGCATCGTCGCCTATTTCACCATGCGCCGTCGGGCGCGGGCGGAGAACGAGCAGCTCATGCTCCTTCAGCGTCAGGCCATCACCCTGCGCAGCATCGGGGACGCGGTCATCGTCACGGACTCCGGCGGGCGGATCGAGTTCTTGAATCCCGTGGCCGAGAGCCTGACCGGATGGACCGAGGACGAGGCCCAGGGCAAGGCGCTGACCGAGGTTTTCCGCATCATGAACGAGGATACCCTGGATGTGGTCGAAAATCCGGTCGACCTGGTCCTGCGCGAGGGGAAAACCGTGGGTCTGGCCAACCACACCCTGCTTGTCGCCCGCGACGGCGTCACCCGGCCCATCGCCGACAGCGCCGCCCCGGTCCGCGACCGGTCCGGCCGGATTCTGGGCGTGGTCCTGGTTTTTCGCGACCAGAGCGCCGAGCGGGCCATCGAGCGCACGGCGCGGGACTACCAGCTCCTGTTCCAGGAAATGCCCGACGCCTTCGCCCTGCACGAGATCCTCCTCGACGAGATGGGGATTCCCCGAAACTACCGGTTTCTGGCGGTCAATCCGGGCTTCGAACGTCATACCGGCTTGCGCGCCGAAAACGTGCTGAACCGCACCGCGCTGGACATTTTTCCGGACCTCGATCCGGGCCTGATCGCGGCCTATGGGCGCATCGCTCTGGACGGGGTCGTGGATTCCTTCCGCTTTTATCATCCGGCTCTGGGCAAGCACTTCGATATCCGGGCCTTTTCGCCGGCGCGGGGCCAGTTCGTGACCATTTTCGCCGACACCACGGCCCTGGTCCTGGCCGACCAGACCCTGCGCGCCAGCGAACGACGCTTCCGCCAACTTTTTCACGCGGCCAAGGTGCCTCTCTGCCACATCAGTCGGGACGGACGGGTCGCGGACATCAACGCCCACTTTAGCCAGGTTTTCGGCTACACCAAGGACGACCTGCCCACCCTGCGGGAATGGTGGGAGCTGGCCTATCCCGACCCGGACTATCGGGAACTGGCCATGTCATCCTGGAACCGGGACATCGACGCGGGCGGCGGGACGTCCGGCGAGCTGGCGGAGCGGGAATTCCAGGTCACCTGCAAGGACCGCGCGGTGCGGACCATGCTGATTTCCGGCACGTCCCTGGACGATGACTTCCTGGCGACCTTCGTCGATCTGACGGACCGCAAGCGCGAGGAAGAGGAGTTGATCCTGGCCAAGGATCAGGCCGAGGCGGCCAATCGGGCCAAGAGCGAGTTTTTGGCCAACATGAGCCACGAGATCCGCACCCCGCTCAATGGCCTGCTCGGCATGTTGCAGCTGTTGGAATCCACCGGCCTGAGCTACGAGCAGCGGGAATACACGGCCATGGCCCTGCGGTCCGGGGCGCGCCTGACCCGTCTGCTCGGCGACATCCTCGATCTGTCGCGGATCGAGGCCGGGGGCATGACGCTGCACGCGCAAAATTTTCGCCTGGACGACGTTTTGTCCTCCATTTCCGAAACCTTCGCCCCCTTGAGCGCGGAAAAGAACGTGCCCATCTCCATCACCGTCCACGACGGGGTTCCGCCGGTTCTGGTTGGGGACGAGGTCCGCGTGCGCCAGATCCTTTTCAATCTGGTCGGCAACGCCATGAAGTTCACGGAACGCGGCCAGGTGGAGGTGGAGGTCAGTCTGCTGATCTCCGCAGGCGCGGGCACGGCCCGGATTCTGCTCATGGTCGAGGACACGGGCAGCGGCGTCGCCGATTCCAAGATCGGGGTCATCTGCGCGCCGTTCATCCAGGCCTCGTCGGAATTGTCGCGCTCCTATCAGGGCGCGGGGTTGGGCCTGGCCATCACCCGCCATCTGGTCTTCGCCATGGGCGGGACCCTGGTTTTCGACAGCGAGGAGGGCCGGGGCACGGCGGTGTACGTGACGCTGCCCCTGAGCCTGCCCCAGGACGAAGCGCCGCTCGCGGTCGTTGGCGAGGTTCGGGACAAACCGGCGCAACTGCGCATCCTGCTGGCCGAGGACGACCCGGCGAACCGCGTCAGTCTGGCCCATCTGCTGCGCAAGATGGGGCACGAGGTGCTCACGGCCGAGCATGGCGGGGAGGCCCTGGAAGTGTTGGAGCGCACGCCTTGCGATTGCGTGCTGATGGACGTGCAGATGCCGGTCATGGACGGGGTGGAGGTGACGCGGCGCATCCGCTCCGGCCGCACGAGCATCCATCCGCGCACGCCGATCATCGCCCTGACCGCCTATGCCATGAGCGGCGACCGGGAGCGTTTTCTGGCGGCCGGAATGGACGCCTACCTGCCGAAGCCCATGGACCTCGACGCCCTCAAGAATACCCTTGGCGCCATCCGGCCTCTGTCCTGAGCATCGCGTTCCGT
>CAYLNA010000205.1:0-3999 GCA_964384665.1 uncultured Desulfovibrionaceae bacterium
CGCCCGTGGAGCCCCTGACCCTGGTCGCCGGAGGCGGCTACGTGGCCCAGACCGGACCGGAGTCCGAAACCGCCACGGACTGGATCTACACCCTGGGCGCGACATACCGCCCCATCGAGGGCACGGCCGTCCACGCCAACCACGCCCGCAAGGTCCGTTTCGCCTCTGTCCGCAACCTGTTCGATTCCACCTCCGGCAATCCGGACCTGGAGCCCGAGGTGGCCCGGCATTTCGAGATCGGCCTGGATCAGGAGTTGCCCTTCAAGACCCTGTTCACGGGCGCGGTCTACCGGACCTACGCCGAGAACCTGATCGAAAAGGACAACGTCACCGAAATCTACGAAAACTACGAAGAGTATCTCTTGCAGGGCTTCGAGTTGGGCCTGGAGAATACATTCCTGGACGCCCTGTGGGTCAAGACCTCCTATTCCTATCTGGATTCCGAGGACCAGTCCGATGATTCGAACCGCGATGAATTGCAGTACAGGCCGCGCGACACCTATGCGCTGGAGGCGCAGTACACGTTTCCCATGGGCTTTGCCGTGTATGGGTCGGCCTATTACGTGGCCAATCAGTTCACCTACAACGATGACGCCACCCTCAAGGAGCGCATGGATGACTTCACGGTCGTCAACCTGAAAATCAGCCAGAAGCTCCTGGAGAACGCCCTCAGCCTGTACGCCGGCGTGAACAACCTCTTCGACGAGGACTACGAGGAGAGCTACGGCTTTCCCCGTCCGGGGCGGACCCTGTACTGCGGCTTCGATTACGCCTTCTGATCATGGCTCTGTCCCTGCACGATTTGCGCTGCGTCCCGTCCCATGGGCGGGGCGCGCTCTATGAGAACGTCGATCTGCGACTGGAGGCGGGCGAGTGCTGCTGCCTTCTCGGCGCCACGGGCGTGGGCAAATCGACCCTGCTCCGGCACGTGGCCGGGTTGGATCTGGTTGGCGTCAGCGGCGAGGTGCGTATCCATGGACAGGCCGGAGCCGATGCCGCCGGCCGGGTGGGGCTGATCCTGCAAAATCCGGAAACGCAGTTTCTGTGTCCGGACGTGGGTTCGGAATTGGCCTTTGGTCTTGAGAATCTGTGTCTGCCGCCGGCCGGGATGGAAGGGCGCATGCGGCGCGCCCTGGAGCGGGTCGGGCTCGATGTCGCTCTGTCCACGCCGGTGCGCCACCTGTCCATGGGCCAGAAGTACAAGCTGCTTCTGGCCTGTTTTCTGGTCATGGACCCGGACCTGCTCCTGCTGGACGAGCCCTGCGCCCAGCTCGACGCGGACGGGATCGCGGCCCTGGCCGGGGTGCTGACGGAATTTCTCGGTGCTGGCGGATGCGTGCTGATGTGCGAGCACGAGCCCGGCCCCCTGGCCCGGCTGGCGACCAGTATTCACGAATTGCGCGGTGGCGGTTTGCACCCTGCCAGTGGCCCGGTCCGGCCGCGCGTCGCTCCGCCGGATTGGCGTCCGGGCGAAAAAACGGCCGTGGAGGTGCGCGGGGCCAGCGTCCGCCGGGGCGGGCGGCTGGTCTGGGCTGATCTCGATCTGACCGTGCGGGCCGGAGAGATCGTGCTGCTGTGCGGTCCCAATGGCTGCGGCAAATCCACGCTGCTGCGGATCTTGACCGGATTCGAGGCCGTGGACGACGGTCAGGTCCGGGTTTTTGGCGCGTCGCCCCGGCCAGCCGCGCTGCGCGGCCGGTTGGGCATCCTGCACCAGAATCCGGGACGCCAGCTCACGGCCGACACCGTGGCCGAGGAGGTGGGCTTTTCCCTGCGCCAACGCCGGATTCCTGCTCCGGACCGAGCCGGGCGCGTCGCCGCGTGGCTGGATCGCCTGGGGCTTGGCGCTCTCGCGGAGCGGTCGCCGTTTCAGCTCAGCTACGGGGAACAGCATCTGACCGCCCTGGCCTCGGTTCTGGCCGTGGAGCCGGAGGTTCTGCTTCTGGACGATCCCCTGGCCGGTTTGGACGCGCCTGCGATGGAGCGGATGTGGACGGTGCTCCAGAGCGTGGCCCGGCGCGGAACGGCCATTGTCTTCGCCATGCACCGCAAACCCGAGAACCACGGCGCGCACGGCGTGTGTCACCTGCGCTCTGGAGGCGCACGCCATGTTTGAGCACGTGGATTCGCTCCCGCGTCTGGGTCGTTCCGCCGTGGCCGCGCGCATGCTGGCGTC
Organism: uncultured Desulfovibrionaceae bacterium; assembly: GCA_964384665.1. GTDB lineage: Bacteria > Desulfobacterota > Desulfovibrionia > Desulfovibrionales > Desulfomicrobiaceae > Desulfomicrobium. The sequence continues at coordinate 2,177 of CAYLNA010000205.1, forward strand.
CATGCTGGTCTCGATGGCGGCCCTGCTCTGGCACGGTCCGTTCAGCCTGCCCATCGTGACCGGAGCCTGTCTTGGGCTGGGGATCGCGCTGCGGGCCTGGACCCTGTCCTGGAGGCGGCTTGTCCTGCTGCTGATGTGGCAGTTCGCGCTGATTCTGGCCCTGTACGCCCTGCGTTTCGGTTTGGGCGGTCTGGACGACGGGCTGCGCGTGGCCTGGCGGCTGGCCCTGGTCTTTCTGCCCGGCATGCTGGTCATGCGCTCCACGCCCCACGGCGACGTCGCCCGTCTGTTGACCAGCGTGCTGCCGCCCAAAATCGGGTTCGTGATCAGCACCTGCGTTCTCTTTTTCCCCACGCTTTGGACCGAAACCCTGAAAACCTATGAATGCCAGGTTCTCAAAGGGGCGCGCATCCTGCCTCGGGAGCTGCTCAACCCTCTGAACTGGCGCATCCTGGCCGAGGCGGTCTTTCTGCCAGCCGTGATCAACAGTCTGGTCCTGGCCCGCGACATCGCCGTGGCCGCGCAGTGCCGCTGGTACGGCCTGCACGCCACGCGCACGATCTGGCCCGGTCCGGGCAAGGAGTGAACCATGCGCACGCATATTTTTGGTTTGACCCTTCAGGAGTCCCTGTTTCTGGGCTTTTGCTCGCTGCTGGTGCTGGCCACCAAGCTCATGCTCCGGCTGCATCTGAAGATTCCGGGGCATGCCATGTTTTTTCTTGTGCTCTGCCTGCTGCTGGCGGCCCTGTGCGTGCGCAAGCCGTGGTCCGCGACCATCACCGCCGTGCTGGCCGGGTGTTTCGGCATGGCCCTGGGCGTGGGCAAGGTCGGCCCGCTGTTTGTGCTGGGCTTCGTGCTGCCGGCCCTGGTCATTGACCTGGCTGTTCCGCTGCTGCGGAAATTTCCGCGCCAGTACATGCTGTTCGGCCTGGTCGGGGCTTTGGCCGCGAGCACCAAGTTTTTCATCACGCTTTCCACGGACTGGCTCGTCGGCATGGACATGCAGGTCCTGCTCCTCGGCGCGGCCATCAAGACCGGCGGAGGCGTGCTCTTCGGCGGCCTCGGCGCGCTGCCCGTGCCGGTCATCGTGCGCAAGCTTGAAGCCCGAGGTCTGATCTCGTCATTTTCCACAACCAACTGACCGGCCCGGAGCCGGACAAGGAGCATCCCATGCGTTGCATCATTTCCATGGATGACACGGACAATCTGGAAACCCGGGGCACCGGCTGGCTGGTGGAGGACGCCTGCACGCGGATGCGCGCCATGGACTGGGGCGATTTTTCCGCGATTTCCAGGCATCAGCTCTATGTCCATCCGGACATCCCCTACACCTCGCACAACAGTTCCATGGTTTTCACGGCCGATCTGCGCGTGGACCGGGAGGAGGTCATCACCTTTCTGAGCGATTTTCTGCGCGCCGAAAGCGCACCGGGCTCCGATCCCGGCTTGTGCGTGACCGGGGATCTGGACTGCGCCGGGCGGGAGCGGCTCATCGCCTTTGGCCGCAGCGCCAAGAACACGGTCCTGACCAAAATGCAGGCCTATGGTCTGGCCGCATCCCTGGGGATTCACCTTTCGGAGCACGGCGGCACGGGCGGCGGGGTCATCGGCGCACTGGCCGGAGTGGGCTTGCGCCTGTGGGGCGACGACGGCCGCTACCGGGGCTGGTTTCACTACGCCAAGGAAGGCTCGGACATGACGGTTGACGACCTGTGTCGGTGCGAGACCGTGGACGAGGTCCGCACGCCCCAGGGAGAGCTGGTCACGGGCGCGGGTCGGGTCATCCTGAGCGACCGCATCAAGACCGTGCGCATGGGCGGAAA
>CAYLNA010000206.1:0-3977 GCA_964384665.1 uncultured Desulfovibrionaceae bacterium
TGTAGTGCTCGATGAGTTTTGTGCACTGCGTGGTCTTGCCGCAGCCTTCCATGCCTTCAAGGGTGATGAACATTGTTCCTCCTTCAGGAATTACTGGCGGTCGCGTTGATGGTCATGAATTTGAGCAGGGGCGGATTCTCGGAGTGGGAGGCGTGCTTTCGGGACGCGACGGCCTTCACCTCCGCCGGCGCGGCGGCCGGAGTGCGCGCGGGCTGGTAGACATAGCGGGAAAGGCTGCGCTGGTAGTCGCTCCAGCCGCTTGTCTCCTCGCCGTCGGGCGCGCCCAGCGCCGCCTGGACCGTGTTGATCTTGGCGTCCAGGTTGTCGGCGTAGTGGAGGATGAAGGCTTCCACGGTTTTGGGCCGGCGCGGGGATCCGAACTCCAGTTCGCCATGGTGGCTGAGCAGCAGGTGCTTGAGATGCAGGGCTAGGCCGTCGGGCAGGTCCTTGGTCTTGCGCAAGAACGGGAGCAGGATTTCCAGGCCCAGCTCGATATGCCCCAGCAGCCGACCTTCATCGGTGTATTCGCGGCTGATGCCGTGGGTCAGCTCGAAGGCCTTGCCCAGATCGTGCAGGAGCGCGCCGACGAGCAGGATTTCCCGGTCCACGCCGGGGTAGAGCGCGCACACGGCCTTGCAGACGCGCATGACGCCCAGGGTGTGCTCCAGCAGGCCGCCGGCATGGGCGTGATGGATGGCCTTGGCGCCGGGGGCCGTGAGCAGGGCCGAGCGGACGCGGGCGTCGTGGAGCACGCTCTTGCACAGGCTCTTCCACGGCTTGAAGGACAGCTCCTCGGCTAGCATGCTTTCGACCTCGGCCAGAAGCGTTTCCGGCGGCACGGCCGAGGACGGCAGAAAGTCGGCCAGGTCCAGGTCGGCGGCCAGGGGATCGAGGATGGCCAGTTCCGTGACGTTCATCTGCAGCTGGTCCTTGAAGGAGACCACTTGGCCGCGGACGGCCACGAATTGCTCGGCCTTCAGACTGTCGTGCTGCTGGCTGTGCGGGAACCAGATGCGGGCCTCGATGCCGCCGCTGCGGTCGGCCAGGGTCAGCTGCCAGTAGGGACCGTTCTTGGCGTCCTTGCGCTGGGCCTGGGCGATGGCGAAGACTTCGGAGACGTTCTGGCCGGCGGTAAAGTCCTGGACGAATGTTTTTTTGTGGGTCATTGAGTTGCTATTCCTGCATGCATGGAGTAGTGGCGCGAACTGAGGCGGGGCCAGGATTTTTTAAGGGAATTGGGCAGTTGCGGATTGTTTTCGGCATGTCCGCGCGGCCGCGTTTTCCTCGTCTACAAGCATGTTTTCGGCTTTGGCAAGCATTCCGCTCGGGCCAGGGCCGTGTCCGCCACGTTCAGGCGTGTCCGTGTGTATTCGCGCAACACCATCACAAGTAAAAGCCGGGTGTGTATGTCCAAGAAGAAAGGTCAAGCAAGGGTGACGATCTATCCTGACTGGTGCAAGGGCTGCGGGATCTGCGCGGCCTTTTGTCCGGCCGGGGTGTTCGAGCTGGGAGTCGATGGCAAGTCCCACGTGGTCCGCGAGGCCGAGTGCGTCAACTGCGGCTTTTGCGAGCTGCACTGTCCCGATTTCGCGGTGTCCGTGACGCCCGTGGAAACCAGCCGCAGGAGAACCGACGGTCAGTTCGATCCGCGCGTGGTCGCTCCGGAACCTCCCGTGAATACCGATCCGGGTCCGGAGGAAAACGTTGGAACCCCTAACCAGGAAGTCGATCATGGCCACAAAGAAGCGTAAAAAGACGGAACTTTTCGCCCTGGGCAACGAGGCCGTGGTCGAGGGCGCGCTCCTGGCGGGGTGTTCCTTTTTCGCGGGGTATCCGATCACCCCGTCCACGGAGATCGCCGAGGTCATGTCCCAGCGCCTGCCTCTGACGGCGGACGGCGTGTTCATCCAGATGGAGGACGAAATCGCCAGCATGGGCGCGATCATCGGCGCGTCCCTGGCCGGGCGCAAGGTCATGACCGCCACCTCCGGGCCGGGTTTTTCCCTGATGCAGGAAAATTTGGGCTATGCCTGCATGACCGAGGTCCCGCTGGTGCTGGTCAACGTCATGCGCGGCGGGCCGAGCACCGGCCTGCCGACCAGTCCGGCCCAGGGCGACGTGCAGCAGGCCCGCTGGGGCACCCACGGCGATCATCCGATCATCGTTCTTTCGGCCAGCAACGTTCAGGAATGCCTGGAGATGACCGTCGTCGCCTTCAATTTCGCCGAAAAATACCGCACTCCGGTCATCCTGCTCCTCGACGAGATCACGGCCCACACCCGCGAAAAGATCACCGTGCCCGATCCCGAGGATTTGGAAATCCTGGCGCGGGTCGCGCCGGCCATGCCGCCGGAATGGTACGTGTCCTACGAGGAAACCATGCGCGGCGTGCCGGCCCTGGCTCCGCTCGGCTCCGGCTATCGCTTCCATGTCACGGGCCTGACCCATGACCAGAACGGCTTTCCGACCTCCAAGCCGGACGAGGTCAAGGCCCTCATGCACCGGCAGTTCCGCAAGATCGATCAGTTTTTTTACGACATCCAGCAGGTGGACGAGGTGGAATGCGAGGACGCCGAGGTCGTGGTCATCGCCTACGGTTGCGTGGCCCGTTCGGCCGAACTGGCCGTGAGCATGGCTCGCGAGCACGGGATCAAGGCCGGCCTCCTGAAGCTCAAGACCCTCTTTCCCTTTCCCAAGTCCGTGGTCCAGCCCCTGGCCCGGCAGTGCAAGGCGCTTGTCGTGCCGGAAATGAACATGGGCCAGATGTCGCGCGAGGTGAAGCGCGTCAACAATGGCCTGACCCACGTCATGACCATCAACCGCATCGACGGCCAGATCATCACTCCCTCGGAAATCTTCAAATCCATCATGCAGGCCTGACCATGGCACACGTCACAGAACTCATTCACGACTACCTGCGGCACAACAAGAAGTTTCCCCATGTCTATTGCGCCGGATGCGGGCATGGCATCGTGCTTGGCTCGCTGATCCGCAGTGTCCACGGCCTGGGGCTGGCCAAGGACGACGTCGTCCTGGTGGCCGGCATCGGCTGTTCCGGGCGCATGGCCGTGTACGTGGACTTCAACACCGTGCACACCACCCATGGCCGGGCCCTGACCTTCGCCACGGGCATCAAGATGGCCAATCCGAACCTTAAGGTCATCGTGGTCATGGGCGACGGCGATGCCATGGCCATCGGCGGCAATCATCTCATTCATGCCGCCCGGCGCAATATCGGCCTGACCGCGCTGGTCCTGAACAACAACATCTACGGCATGACCGGCGGCCAGAGTTCGCCGACCAGCCCCGAGGGCGCGATCTCGGCCACGGCCCCTTTTGGTCAGCTGGAGCGCTCCTTCGACATCGTCGACATGGCCATGGCCAGCGGCGCGAGCTACGTGGCCCGGGGCACGGTCATGCACGCGACCATGCTCGACGAACTGATCAGCGCCGCCTTGCAGAAGCCGGGCTTCAATTTGGTCGAGATTCTCACGCCGTGCCACACCCAGTACGGCCGCAAGAACAAGTTCAAGACCGTGGTCGACATGTATCAGTGGTACAAAAAGAACACGGTCAAGCTGGACCGCTTCGAAAAGATGACGGCCGAGGACAAGGCCAAGTTCACGCCCATCGGCGTGTTCCGCGACGAGATGCGGCCGGGTCTGGAAGTCCGCTACGAGGAATTGCGCAACAAGCTTCAGGAGCAGCGAAATGCCTAAGCCGCACGAACTCAATCGTTTCGAGATCCGCCTGTCCGGCACGGGCGGGCAGGGCATTCTGACCCTGGGCAAGATCATGGGCCAGGTCCTGGCCCTGGACCATGGCTTTTACGCCACCCAGACCCAGAGCTATGGCCCCGAGGCCCGGGGCGGGGCCAGTCGGGCCGATCTGGTGGTCAGTTCCCAGCCCATCAGCTACCCCAAGCCGGTCAACCTTGACATGCTCGTGGCTCTCAGTCAGGAGGCCTGCAACCTGTA
>CAYLNA010000207.1:0-3969 GCA_964384665.1 uncultured Desulfovibrionaceae bacterium
TGGACGACCGCGTCATGGATTCCATGGATCTGGAACGCGAGCGCGGCATCACCATCGCCGCCAAGAATTGTTCGGTGCGCTGGAAGGACGTGAAAATCAACATCGTCGACACCCCCGGCCACGCCGATTTCGGCGGCGAGGTGGAGCGGGCACTGTCCATGGTCGATGGCGCGGTCCTGCTGGTCGACGCCTCCGAGGGGCCCCTGCCCCAGACCCGCTTCGTGCTCAAGAAAGCCCTTGACGCCGGACAGCCCATCCTCGTGGTCGTGAACAAGATCGACCGCGCCGACGCCCGGCCCCAGGAGGTCCTGGACGAGGTCTACGACCTGTTCATCGACCTCGGCGCCGACGAGGAGCAGCTCGAATTTCCCGTTCTCTACGCCATTGGCCGCGAGGGCGTGGCCTCGCCTAGCCTGGAGCAGAAGGGCGAAAACCTGCACTGCCTGTTCGATCTCATCCTGGAGCGCATTCCCGGACCGTCCTTCGACCCGGCGGCCCCGTTTCAGATGCTTGTCTCGGATCTGGGCTATTCCGACTATCTGGGCCGTCTCCTGATCGGCAAGGTCAAGGCCGGTCGGCTGGCCGAGAAAACGGATCTTTTGTGCATGGGTGAGAACGAGACCCAGACCGCCTTCCGCCCCTCCAAGGTCCAGGCTTACGAGGGCTTGCAGCTCAAGGACCAGCAGTGCGTGGACATGGGCGATATCGTGGTCCTGGCCGGACTGGACAACGCCAGCATCGGCGACACCATCTGCCTCAAGGAAAGTCCGGTCAGTCTGCCGCGCATCACGGTCGACGAGCCCACTGTGTCCATGCGCTTCACCATCAACACCTCGCCCTTTGCCGGCCGCGAGGGCAAGATCGTGCAGTCGCGCAAGATCAAGGACCGCCTCTTCAAGGAAGCCCTGACCAACGTCGCCATCCAGGTCGAGGAGAGCGAGGACAAGGACTCCATGATCGTTAAGGGCCGTGGCGAGTTCCAGCTGGCCATCATCATCGAGACCATGCGCCGCGAGGGTTTCGAACTCGGCGTGGGCCGGCCCGAGGTCATCTACAAGCGCGATGCTTCCGGCAAGCTGCTGGAGCCGTTGGAGCATGTGTACGTGGACTGCGACGAGGCCTTCATGGGCGTGGTCACGGAAAAGTTGTCCATCCGGCGCGGCAAGCTCTTGAATCTGGTCAACAACGGAAGCGGTCGGGTGCGCATGGAATTTTCCGTGCCGTCGCGCGCGCTGATCGGCTACCGCGACGAATTCCTGACCGACACCAAGGGCACGGGCATCATGAATTCGCTTTTCGACGGCTATGGCGAATACCGGGGCGATTTTCCGACCCGTTTTTCCGGTTCCCTGGTCTGCGACCGCGCGGGCTCGGCCGTGCCCTACGCCATTTTCAACCTGGAGCCGCGCGGCCGCATGTTCGTGCGCCCCAATGACGCCGTCTATGAAGGCATGATCATCGGCGAGCACAACCGCGACAACGACATCGACGTCAACCCGACCAAGGAAAAGAAGCTGACCAACCTCCGCGCCTCGGGCAAGGACGAGGCCATCATCCTCACGCCGGTTTTGCCCATGACCCTGGAAAAGGCCCTCAACTTCATCCGCGACGACGAAATGGTCGAGGTCACCCCGCAGAACATCCGTCTGCGCAAGGTCGAACTCTCGGCCCAGAAACGCCACTCCATGGTCGCCCGGAAGAAAAAAGCCGACGGAAAATAGCCATGCACACGGTTCATGATGTCATCATCGTCGGCGGCGGTCCGGCCGGGCTGTTCGCCGCCTATTATCTGGCCGAGCACGCCAAGCTGGACGTGCTGCTCATCGAGAAGGGCCGCGCCTCCTTGTCCCGCAACTGCCCCTTGAGCGGAGATCAGGACTGCATCCATTGCAAGCCCTGTAACATCCTCTCCGGCATGGGCGGGGCCGGGCTGTTTTCCGACGGCAAGCTCAACTTCATCCATAAATTGGGCAAGACCGACCTGACCCAGTTCATGAGCGCGGGCCGGGCCATGGCCCTGATCGACGAGACCGAGGCCATCTTCAACCGCTTCGGCATGGACGGCAAAGTCTACCCGACCAACATCGAGGAGGCCAAGTCCATCCGCAAGGAGGCGCGCAAGTTCGGCATCGATCTGCTGGTCATCAAGCAGAAGCATCTGGGCAGCGACAACCTGCCCGGGCACATCACCGGCATGGTCGAATACACCCAATCCAAAGGCGTGACCGTGCGCACGAACGAAGAGGTCCTCGACATAGTGGTCCAGGACGGCCAGCTGCGCGGTCTGACCACGACCAAGGGCGAATACCGGGCCAAAAACGTTATCCTCGCGCCGGGCCGGGTCGGCGCGGAATGGGTTGGTCAGCTCGTGCAGCGTCACGGGCTGCCCGTGACCCAGCGCGGAATCGAGGTCGGGGTGCGGGTCGAGGTCCACAACGAGATCATGCAGGACCTCTGCTCCATCATCTACGACCCGACCTTTTTCATCCGCACCGGCAAGTACGACGACCAGACCCGGACCTTTTGCACCAACTATGGCGGGTACATCGCCCAAGAGAACTATCAGGACTTCGTCTGCGTCAATGGCCACGCCTACATGGACAAAAAGAGCGAGAACACCAACTTCGCCTTCCTCTCCAAGGTGGTCCTGAACGAACCGGTCACGGACAATCAGGCCTACGGCGAGTCCATCGGACGTTTGGCGACCCTCATTGGCGGGGGCAAGCCCATCCTGCAGCGTTTCGGGGATCTGAAGCGGGGTCGGCGTTCGACCTGGAACCGCATCCGCAACAGCTATATCGAGCCGACGCTCAAAAAAGTGGTCTGTGGGGACATAGCCATGGCCTTGCCCGAGCGCATTCTGACCAACCTCGTGGAAGGCCTGGAAAAGCTCAATCAGGTCGTGCCCGGCGTGGCCAACGACGAGACGCTCCTCTACGCGCCGGAGATCAAGTTCTTCGCGACCCAGGTCGAGTGCGGCGAGAACCTGGAAACGGCCATCAAGGGCCTTTATGTGGCGGGCGACGGGCCCGGCGTGGCCGGAAACATCGTTTCGGCGGCGGCCACGGGCCTCATTCCGGCCAAGGATATCCTGGCCAGGGGCTGATCGCCGTGGGCTGATTGATCACGAAGACGCCTTGTCCCGATTCGGGGCAGGGCGTCTTTCTATGTGGAGAGGGCGGCGAGGATGAGCTGTTCCGCCTGGTCCAGGAACACGGGCCGGGAGAGGTGGAAGCCCTGGGCGAATTCGCAGCCCAGGTCCTTGAGGATCGCGTACTGGGGCTCGGTTTCGATGCCCTCGGCGACCACGGACAGGCCCAGGCTGTGGGCGAGGTTGATGATGGTGCGCACGATGACCCGATTGGCGTGCTGGTCCAGATCCGAGACAAAGCTGCGGTCGATCTTCAGGGTATCGATGGGAAAGCGCTGCAGGTAGCTCATGGATGAGTAGCCGGTGCCGAAATCGTCGACCAGGATGGCCACGCCCAGGTCTTTCATTCGGCGCAGCTTCTGGACCGTGCTTTCCGGATTGGTCATGACGTCGCTTTCCGTGATTTCAAGTTTGAGGCGAGCCGGCGTGATCGCGTGTCGGCGGATGCATTCGATCAGGTTGGGAACCAGGTCCGGGCTGGAAAACTGGCGCGCGGAGAGGTTCACGGAGATGCTCAGTTCGTTGCCGGGATGGCGCGCAGCCCAGGAACTCAGGATCTGGCAGGATTGCTCCAGGACCCATTGCCCCAGGGGGAGGATGAGACCGGTTTCCTCGGCGATGGGAATGAATTCGCCCGGGGAGACCCAGCCCCGGTCCTTGGTTTTCCAGCGGATCAAGGCCTCGAAACCGGTCAGGATCGGGGTCTGGCCCATGAAATAGATGGGTTGCAGGGCCACGGAGAACTCGTTGTCCTGAATGGCGTTGCGGAGCCGGGTTTCCATGTCCAGCTTCTTGATGGCCTTGTCCTGCATTTCCGG
>CAYLNA010000208.1:0-3939 GCA_964384665.1 uncultured Desulfovibrionaceae bacterium
TACCGCTGCACGCCCATGAGCTTATGAAATGCCTCGGGGTCCGGCGTTTGCACGGCTCCTCGCTTTTCGGCCCAGCCAAGGGTTGTGAAGCGCGTGCCTTGGACCTGGATCAGGGCGCGGGCGCCGCCCGGTCCGAGGACCAGGGTTTCGTAGGCGCGCACCACCTGCTCCAGCGTGGTCCGTTCCAGGGCGCGGACCAGCTTGGCCCGGCCGTCGAAGGCGGCGTTGCCCAGGCGCAGGTCCGTTTCCAGCCAGCCGAATTCTTCGTTCAGGGTGTCCGGGGTCTTGGTCAGGGAGGCCAGCAGGCCCTGGCGCACGGCCTCGAATTCTTCCCCGCTTACGCCGCGTAGTTGGCGCAATCCTTTGAAATAGAAGGACTCAAAGCGGTCGGCCAGTCCGGCCGCGCCCAGGACCGGGCTTTGTACGCCAAAGCCGATGCCGGCGCAGTGGGCGAACATCAGCGGGAAGGTCGAGGCCACGTAGCCGAGCTGTTCCTCGGTGCGCAGCTGGGTATAAAAGCGGGTCGAGAGCAGCCCTTCCAGCAGCAGCATGCGCGCCTTGGCCTCGGGGCCGGGCGCGGGATCGAGAAAGATCTCGACCAGGGCGCTGTCTTCCAGCTCGCTCGTTTTGCGGTAGTCGGCCACCACGCCGGCCTTGGGCGCGACGCGGCTGGCCACCGGCGGCTGTCCGGCTTTGGGTCCGATGTACGGAGTCAGGCTTTGGGCCACGGCCCGGAGGTCCCGGTCCGTGACATTGCCGAATCCGAAGACCGTGCAGCGCAGATCCCGGCGCAGATCGCGCAGGTAGGCCGTGAAGTCGTCCATGGTCACCGCGCGCGTCGCGCCTTCCAGGGCCGCGTCGTCCCAGGACGGCGTCTTGAGCAGGTCCTGCATGACGCCCATGGCCTGGCCGAACAGGCCCTGTTTTTTCAGGTTGGCCAAGCCGCGCAGCTGCTCGACCTTGGCCTGCTCGAAGGCGGTCTGGTCCACGGGCTGGTCCAGAAACGCGAGCACCTGGGCCAGGACATCGGCCTGATGCTGGCTGAACCCGTCGATGCGGATGACCAGCCCTTCATCGCCGGACACGTTCACGCCCAGGCCCGCTTCCTGGGCCTGGTATTTGAGCCCGGACTGGGTCTGGTCCCAAAGTTCGAGCAGCACGCCCTGCATGGCCGCCTGGTCCAACGTGGAGGCGATGGACGCGGACTGCAGGCGGGTCATGAGAATGGCCTTGGGCTCATGACGAAATTGCGACCCGGCCCGCCAGACCGTCAGGCCCGGCGTGTCCACGATCCGGCGCGGAGTGCTCCCGGCCTGTGGAACCACGGAGAAATCATCCGGAACAAAGGGATTGAGATCCGGCAGGCGCAAATCGGTCAGGGCCAAGCCGGCCCAGCGGGCCATATCCGTCGTCTCGATGGACCGGACGCTGTACGGGGTCTGGTAGAAAAAGGCTTCCCGGTCCGTGGATTGATCCGGGCCGACCACGAAGACGCGGGCGTTGGCCGGCGTGAGCGCGGTCAGGATCGAATCCACGGCGGCCCGGTCAAAGGAGTCCAGACGATAGCCGGCAAAATTCACGTCGGCCACGGGATGGCGCAGCATGGTTTCGGCGGCCTCGGCCACATAGTCGAAGCCGCTGCTCAGGGGCGCGAAACGGAACTGCATGGCCAGCATGTTCCTGAGCTGATCGAAATAGGCCTGCCCCAGGCCCTGCCGCCGCAGCAGGTCGAAATACGAAAAAACCGTGCCCAGTACGGCCTCGCGCTGGGCGTAGCCCTCTTCGGTCAGTTGCAGGAACAGGGACAGGGTCACGCCGTTGCGCAGGCTGGTCGTGTCTCCGCCGGCGGACAGCCCCAGGACCCAGCCCTTGGCGCGCAGGGTTTCGACCAGGGAATGTCCGGTCTCCGCGCCCAGAACCGAGGCCGCGACCTGCAGGGGCTTGGTGGCCGGGTTGTCCAGTTCCTGGGGCAACACGAACTCGATGGTCAGGCTGCGCGCTTCGCGCACGGGCCGCACGCCCACAAGCACGCCGCGCTCGGCCCCGGTCACCGGCGCAGCCTCGGGTATTCTGACCTGGGCCTTGCGGTCCGCGATGACGGCCAACTCCCGCCGGGCCAGGGCTTCCAGCTCGTCCAGACTTTGCGGTCCGTAGAGCACGCCCTTCATCAGGTTGGCCGAGTACCACGTCCGGTGGAAGCGGATCAGTTCGTCGTGAAGCGTGCTGCCCGGCTTGTCGGACAGGGTTTCCAGATTGCCGCCGGTGAAATGCGTGGCCGGATGGGCCGGATTGAGGGTGGACAGGGACAGCATGGCCAGACGGCGGCCGTCGGAGTGTTTTTTGGACTCCATCTCGGCGTTGACGGCGTTTCGCTCCTTGTCGGCGTAGACCGGGTCCAGGCGCGGGTTGGCCAGGGTGTCGGCCATGCGCCGCAGGGCCTCGGCAAAGGCCGGCGGATCGACCTCCATCATGTAGGTGGTCGAGGTGTAGCCCGTGGCCGCGTTGGTCTGGCCGCCGTTCCGGGTGATGAAGGATTGGTAGTCCTCGGGGCCGGGGTAGGACTCGGAACCCAGAAAGAGCATGTGCTCCAGGTAATGGGCCAGACCGGGCTGGGAGGGGGCGTCGTCCAGACTACCCACGGGCAGGGCCAGGGCGGCTGCGGCCTTGGCCGCGCGCTCGTCGTGGACGAGGAGCACTTCCAGACCCGTGTCCAGGGTCAGGGCGCGGTAGGTCCGGTAGTCCGTGTCCGCAACGCGGATTTCGGCGGCCAGGGCCTGGGTGGCGAGGAGTAGAAAAAACAGCACATATCGCAGCAGACGCATGAGTTCTCCTTGGGTGATGTTCGTGAATAAGCGGGGCGGACGCATCGTCTCAGGCGGACACGGTCGGAACGGCCGCGCCCAGGACATGTTCGATTTCGGGGAGCATGCGCCGCACGCAGGCGCGCCCCTCGTCGATGGCTTCCTGGGCCCGGTGCAGCTCCAGCAGGCCGATATGGGAAAGTTTGGGCGCGAGCAGGATATCCGGTGGATCGCCGGCCAGACGGCTGCGCGTGATGCGCTCCTGGGCGATGTTGACGGACCCGGCGATGGCGTCGAAGAGGCTCGGCGGCTCGTCCTCTTCCTCGGCAAAGGAGAACAGCGGGCCGGCGTATTCCCGGACCAGATCGGCCAGGGCCTCGGTCATGCCGTTCTTTTTGCGCGGAGGGGTCTTGTGGTGGATGAAGTGTTTGCCCACGATGTCGCCGTTCAGGTTGACGGCGATGACCAGGTCCGCGCCCAGGGCCCGGCACACGGACACCGGCACCGGATTGACCAGCCCGCCGTCCACCAGCCACCGGTTGTCGTGGCGGATGGCCGGAAACAGGCCGGGCAGGGCGATGGACGCCCAGACCGCTTCCAGAATCGGGCCGGAGGTGAACCAGACCTCGCGCCCGCTCTCCAGATCCGTGGACACGGCGGCGAACTGTTTGGGAAAGGTGTCGATCCGGTCGGCGTCGGAGGCCACATGCAGGCTCAGGAATTCATGCAGACGCTTGGTGTTGACGAAGCCGGTGAAGGACGCGCTGAGGTCGAAGAAGCGGGCGATGTCCAACTTGGTCAGGGAGCGGATCCATGCCTCCAGTTTGTCCAGATTGCCCGCCACATGGGCCGCGCCGACCAGTGCGCCGATGGACGCGCCGCAGATGATGTCCGGCTCGACGCCCAGTTCGGCCAAGGCCTTGATGACCCCGATGTGGGCCCAGCCGCGCGACGAACCGCTGCCCAGGGCCAGGCCGATTTTCATGCCGGAAGGATGGGGCGCGCGGGATGCGGAGTCCATGTCTGTCTCCCGTGAAAAGGTTTATGGGACAACGACCAGAGGTAACGCCGCGCGGGATTGCGTCAAGATCAGTCCGTGAGGGCCAGTTTGGCCCCGAGGCCGGCCAGAAGTCCGCCG
>CAYLNA010000209.1:0-3896 GCA_964384665.1 uncultured Desulfovibrionaceae bacterium
CCCGCCCTGAGAATGGCGGCACCATGCGCGGGCATTCCCGCCCTGTCAATGTCGGTCCGGGATTGGTCTAGGGTTTTCCTGGACACCGAAATGGGTGTAAAGAAATTCCAAGCGAGGAGAAATGACCATGCAAAACGACGGTGGCTTGAGGAGCGCCAATCCACGTGGAGCAAATCATCCGTGTTCGCGGTTGGCGTCATCTCGTCAGCCGTGTCCAACCTCGCGCCCCATGGCCAGGGTCACGGCTTGGCGCAGTTCCGTGACGCTGAAGGGCTTGGCCAGGTAGGCGTTCATGCCCGTGGCCAGGAAACGTTCCCGGTCGCCCCGCAGGGCGTGGGCGGTGATGGCGATGATGGGCACGCCCGCGTAGCTCTTGTTCGACGCGCGGATGAGGCGGGCCGCTTCCAGGCCGGACATTTCCGGCATCTGGATATCCATCAGGATGCAGCCATATTCTTCCTCTTCCAGGGCGCGCAGGACTTCGCGTCCGTTGTGCACCGGCCGGACTTCGTAGCCCAGTTGGCGCAGGATGGTTTCGGCCAGGACTTGGTTGATGACGTTGTCCTCGGCCAGGAGGATTTTTTTGCTCCGGGGCCGGACCGCGGATCGAGGACCGTGGAGGGATGCGTCCGCGCAGGGGCGGAGATCCACGGTCAGGCAGATGACGGTGCCGACGCCTTCCTCCGAGGACACGGACAGGGTGCCTCCCATGCGCGCGATGCTGTGTCGGACCACGCCTAAGCCCAGCCCCGCGCCTCGATGGCGGCGGGCCGGGCCGTTGTCGATCTGGGCGAAGGGCTCGAAGACCTCGGCCAGGCGGTCGTCGGGAATGCCGATGCCCGTGTCCTCGACGCTGATCAGCAGCCGGTGATGGTCGGACCAAGCGGCGATGATGGCGGCCGAGAGGGTGATGGACCCGGCGCGGGTGAAGGCGATGCTGTTGGTCAGGATGTTCTGCACCATGTGTCCCAGACGCTTGGCGTCGCCGCGATACATGGCCGTGGGCGGCAGATCGACATCGCAGCGCAGGTCGAGACGCTTGTCCTCGGCCTCCCCGCGCAGGGCGGCGGAAGTACTCAGCAGCAGTTCCAGGGGCGAAAAGATGGTTTCCTCCAGGGCCTCCATGCTTCCGGATTCGGAAATTTCCAGGATGTCGTTGATGATCTGGAGAAGATTCTTGCCGGACAAGGTGGCCATGGCCAGATAGCGCTGAAAGTCCTGGGCGTCGTGCTCCTTGGCCATGAGCTGGAGCATGCCGAGGATGCCGTTCAAGGGCGTGCGCAGCTCGTGGCTGATGTTGCCGACGAAGCGGTCCCGCGCCATCCGGGCGCATTCGGCCTCGGCCCTGGCCTGGAGCAGCTTGTGCCGCGTCGCGTACTGCTCGGTCACGTCGCGCAGAATGCCGGTCATGCCCCGGATCGCGTTTTGGCTCGTGGATAGGGTCTGGCCGTGGATCACGGCCGTGCGCCGCGTTCCATCCAGCGCGACGAGGCGGAACGGCGCTGAATCGACGCGTCCCAGCCGCAGTCCCTCGAACACCGTCCGGCGCAGGGTGACGCGGTCCTCGGGCTGGCTCGCGCGCAGCAGCCGGCGAAAGGTGATCCGGGCGCTTTCCGCGCGGGGGCAGCCGAGGGCGCTCAGCAGGGATTCGTCCAGTTCCAGGCGATCCGTGTCCGGGTCCCAGTCCCAGACGAACATGGTCGTCATTTCGCGCAGCAGACGCCGGCGGACGGCGCTCTTGATGCGCGAGATTTCGAGGCCCTTCTTGGCGCTGACGTCGCAGAGATAGCACAGGAACGCCGGGCGCGAGTTCCAGGAAATGCTGATCAGGGTCAGGGACAGTGGGAAGATGGTCCCGTCGTGGCGGCGGCCGTTCGCCTCGAGGTGCAGCGGGGTGCGCACGTCCGTGGGGCGGAGGGTCTGCATGAGCTGGGCCGCCCGCTCCCATTCCTCTGGACCCAGGAAGGCCATGATGTCTTGATCGCGCGGGGACAGATGCGGGGGAAGGTCGAACATGTCCCGGCAGGCCTGGTTGGCGTACAGAACGCGGAAGGCGCTGAACACGGCCACCCCATGGGGCGCGTTATCCGGGACACTCGGTTCGGAGGCGAATGACAGGGCGCGCCGCGCCGCCTTGAGCTGGGAGATTTGTCGGAGCAGATCCTGGCGCTCCGCGCGCAGCGTGGCGATATCCTCGAGCAAGGTGTGGTCGGAATTCACGGGCAGATCCTGGATTCTGGGGTGGAAATTCAAATTTCTCCGCAAGTTACATAAGAAACATGGCTTCGGCAAGCGGGTCTCGGCTCTTCGGATGCGCGGAGAATTCAAGGACGGCGAGACGCGCTTGGTCCGCGTCGGCCGGGATGGCCCGTCGGCGGCGCGCGCGGTGATTTGACCTGGTTTCCTCGGCCACATAGAAGGTCTGTCCATCGTTGGAAATGTTCCGTTCCCTTTTGCCCGCGCGAGGAATCCATGCCCACCTATCGTGTCACCATCGTGCTCGGCACCCGGCCCGAGGCCGTGAAGATGGCTCCGGTCATCGCCGCCTTCCGGGCCGAGCCGGACGTTTTTACGGCCCGCGTGCTCAGCACCGGTCAGCATCGGGACATGCTGACCCGGATTCTCGGCTCCTTTTCCATTCAGCCCGACCGCGACCTGGACCTCATGCGTCCCGGCCAAAGCCTGGCCGACATGACCGCCGCCATGGTCCGGGCCATGGAGGTCGAACTGTCCGCCCACCAACCGGACATGGTGCTGGTTCAGGGCGACACGACCACGGTTTTTTCCGCCGCTCTGGCCGCTTTTTACGCCCAGACGCCCGTGGGGCATGTCGAGGCCGGGCTGCGCAGTCACGACATGCGCAATCCCTTTCCCGAGGAGGCCAACCGCCGGCTGGTCTCGGTCTTGGCCGACGTGCATTTCGCGCCGACGGAGTCCGCCGCCAGGGAACTCCGGGCCGAGAATGTCCCGGCCGAGCGCATCGCCGTCACGGGCAACACCGTGGTCGACGCCCTGCGCCACATGGCCGCCCGGACCGAGTCCGATTCCGTCGATCTGGACGCGTTTCTGGCCGGCCGGCGCATGGTGCTGGTCACGGCCCATCGTCGGGAATCCTGGGGGCCGGGGCTGGAGCGGGTCTGCCGGGCCGTGGCCGAGATCCTGGCCCTGCATCCGGACGTGGTCGTGGTTTTCCCGGTCCACGCCAATCCCGTTGTCCGGGGGACCGTGGACGCCATTCTGGGCGGCAATGACCGGGTGTTGCTCCTGCCGCCGGCGTCCTATCTGGATTTTGTCGGCCTGATGCGCCGGGCCGAACTCATTCTGACGGACTCGGGCGGGGTGCAGGAAGAAGCCCCCAGCTTCGGAGTGCCAGTCCTGGTGCTGCGGTCCGTGACCGAGAGGCCCGAGGCCGTGGCTCAAGGCTTGGCCAGGCTGGTGGGCACCGATCCCGGGATCATCGTCCAGGCCGCCGGGGAAATTCTGTCCGGCTCCGCCTCGGCCCAGGCCATGCGCCGGGTGGGCAACCCCTTCGGGGACGGCCGGGCCGGCGCGCGCGTCGCCCTGGCCACCCGGCGTTTCCTGGAAGGCGCGCGGCCCTTGCTGACCACGGAGGAATCCTTTGCCGGCGTCCGTCCGGAGATCGTCTAAACCATGCTCCTCCAGGTCATGCCTTTCCTACTTCTCGTCCTCAAGGCCGGGCTGTGGCTTTTTGGCGCGGTCTTCCTGCTGAACGGCCTGAGCGAACTCTTCATCGATGTGGTGCGCATGGGGCGCGAACTCTGGCGGCGCGTCGTCGTCTTCGGCTTTCGCAAGGCCAAGCCCCTGTCCGAGGCGGACCTTTTGGCCCGGCCCGAACAGGCCGTGGCCGTGATGATTCCCTGCTGGGACGAGTCGGC